>QZJX01000069.1 GCA_003599395.1 Ignavibacteriales bacterium
TATATAGGAAAGAAGGCTACTTTATTATCCCCGATAATCAAGAAGATACAATGTTGGTTTACAGATATGAGATGACGTTGTTTCCCGCGCAAGGTGAAACTTTTCATACATTGAAGACCAATCTTGTAGAGGCAATTAATTCAAATGATGTAAGTCTGGTTAAACCGGAAGAAATAAAATTAGAAATGATTAAGAGATATCCCGAACTTCCCAATCCCGCAGCTTATAAATTTTACATAGACATCGATTTCCCTTTTGCCGAAACAATTCTTCCGATTGCAAAAAGAAAATTGATTAGAGAGTTAGCGGCTTAAGTTTACTGGATAAGAATCACATAATTAAAATTTCTTGGGACGGGTACTTTTATATATCCTAAGTCGATAAGTTTGTTTGTCGTCTCGGTAACAACGAGGTTGTATCTTTCGAAAAAGTAATGCAGAAAAGTTATAGGTGTATCAGTATTTTGATTTCCCCATTCGATAAACCATTCATTTTTATAATCTTGTAATAAGATCACCAACTCATCGGTAATGATATTCGCTACATTATAAAGCACATAATATTCATTCATTGTTAAAACCGGGATACTCATAATTTCACGTTGCATTAATCCGAGTTCATTAAAAGCTGCAATCATTTGTTTGGATAGTTGATACTCGAGCTCGTTGTTATACTTTATTAATTCATCAAGTAAATGCTCTTTAGTTTTTAATTGATCTTCGTTTATCTTAATACCAAACATAAACTCAATGTCATTTTTGTTGATTGATAAAAAATTTTTAACATCAAATCGATTTCCATAAACTCCGTAATAATATTTACCAATTTTCATAAATACATTTTCAAACAACGAAGTCGAATCAACAAAATTAATCTCGCTGAGGTTCTCCCTTATTGTTGATGAGTTCATCGAATCACTTGCAAAAAATTCGTTTCGCAAAAGATTGGCTTGCCAATGATTAAGCATTACATTGCTGAGAACAAAAAGCGATGCGGTTTGAAACGGGTAATTTTTGAAGACTTCTATTTTGTGATATTCTTTTTTGATTTCGTCTAAATTACCGACAATTATGCCTACAATCTTATTAGAAATTTGATCTATGTTAATTAATTCATTTTGCTGAGCAAAGAATGTGCTAGAGACAAACAAAAAGATTAAAAGTAAAAGAATAATTGAACGATTCATAAAATTACAGTTTGCCTTCTTTATACATCATTTGAGTTTTCAATCTTAGTAATTGTCGCTCAATAATTAGATCGGCAAGATCATCCGGAATATTTTTAGAGTTGTTCATCACAGCAGCAACTTTCTTTTCACTTACGTCAATTCGGTAAAGAGTATTAAAAAATCTTTCTTGGTTTTTTGTCATCAGTTCTGAAATTCTTTTTGATAAAAACTCTTTTATAATTTTTAATTCCTCGGAATAATCTTTCGTTGTTGGAAGATTAATTTTGTCAATCGAAAAATCGTTATACAACTTTTCGATTAGGGGTTGTATGAGTTCGTTGTTGTCCATAAATAAACTTTGCGCCTCTGCGTCTTAGCGGTTGATTTTCATTAATTCACCGCAAAGGCGCGAAGACGCAAAGGAATGTCTAATACTGGTATTTAAACCACTTCACAACTTCAGCCCAGCTTGGCTTTTTACCGGTACGTAAGATACCGACGCGATAAATTTTTCCTGCAAGCATAAATATACCGAAGAATGTCGCAATATTAATTACAATTGCTACTAACAATTCCCACAAGGGAACTTCAACCAAGGTCATTCTTGCCGGCATAACAATTATTGATGAAAAAGGAACAAAAGAAGAAATCTTTATCAACGCACTATCCGGATTATTTTGAGAAGTTATTGCAATAAAAAACGGAATCATTATCAACATCATAATCGGCCAAATACCGGATTGTGCATCTTGATCATTATCGAAAATTGCACCGACAGAAGCAAATAATCCTAAGAATGTCATCAACCCGATAAAATAATTTATTAAGAAATAAACAATCATTCCCATATCAAGCTTTAGATTAAAATCAGCTGGAAGCGTAAATACAGAAGTTGTAATAAGCATAATAACAGGAAGCAGCCAGATAAACATTTGCATTAATCCGGTTATTCCGGTTCCGAGAATTTTCCCGGTCATTAAATCATTACTTGAACAAGATGACAAAAGCACTTCAACAATTTTTGATGTTTTCTCTTCCACGACTGCGCGCATCATCATTGTGCCGAGAAATATTAAGCTGAAGTAAAGAAGAAAAGTAAATAAGAAAGACGCGATTAAATTCCCAACGCCCTCTTCTTCAACATCTTTGTCGGTAGAAACTCTGAATGTATTAAACCCCACACGCATTCCGGCAAATTCAATTTCCTCTTGGGAGAAGTTTTTATCTTCAAAATAAGTATCAACAAGTGCGTTGTTTATCATGTCTCGCAGCTTATCAAACACAGTTCTGTTATTCGGATTTTTAGAATAGTATTCAACATTTTTATTTTCAAGCGCGCTTGACGGAACGAAAATAATTGCTGTTAGTTTATCGCTTAAAAGTTCATCTCTTTTTTCTTCCAAGTAACTTTGTAAGGAAGAACTGTCTTTTTGAAAATAGTTTACTTTATAATATCCGTTCTGGATAAATGTTCTTTCTTGAAAAACTTTTTGGATGTTGACCAACACTTTTCCGTCTTCGGCTATAAGTTCAATCGAAGTACCTTCATCACTTTCTTGAGTTAATAAAAAAGTTTGAAAGCCGAGAATTCCGAACATGAAAATAGGAAGTAATAAAGTCATTATGACAAATGTTTTAGATAAGAGTTTATCTCTTAGCTCGCGTTTAACAACGGTTAATGTTTTATTTAAATTAAACATTTGCCACCCCCGCGGTTAATTGTTCGCCTTCAACTTTGCCGGCAAGTGAAATAAATATTTCGTGAAGTGAAATATCGTTTGCGTCAAATTTTTTGACATTCACTTTGTTATCGATCAATAACTTTAATAAATCTTGAGTCTTTGAGGCATCGGTAATTCTTATTCCGGTTGTGTTGCCGAAATCTTCTATCTTTTCAACAAGCGGATGTGATTTTAAGAATGATATATCACCTTCGTAATTTAAGCTGACATTTTTTTGTGCATACTTCGATTTAATTTCACTCAACTTTCCTTTCAAAATAATTTTTCCGCGATCAATCATTGTAATGTGATCGCACATTCTTTCGGCAAAATCCATCAAGTGTGTTGAAAAGATGATTACTTTACCTTGTTTCTTTAAGTCGAGTATAATTTCTTTTAACAAATTTGTGTTGATCGGATCGAGCCCGGAAAACGGTTCATCTAAAATTATAAATTCGGGATCGTGTAGAATTGTAGAAATAAACTGCACCTTTTGCTGATTACCTTTCGAAAGATCTTCGATCTTTGCGGTTTTTCTATCGAGTAATTCGAATCGCTCTAAATATTCTTCTGCTTTTTTATGAATCTCTTTTCCTTTCTTTCCTTTCAACTCTGCAAAGTAAAGAAGTATATCCATAACTTTTGATTTTTTGTAAAGTCCGCGTTCTTCGGGTAAGTAACCGACTTTGTCTTTAAATAAATGATCAACCTTATTTCCTCGCAGTAAAACTTCGCCGCTATCGGGAATATAAATGTTCATCATCATTCTAATCGTGGTCGTTTTGCCTGCACCGTTTCTGCCGATAAGCCCGAATATACTTCCTTCCGGTACTTCGAACGAAGCGTTGTCAACTGCAACAACCTTATCGAATGTTTTGGTAAGATTTTTTACTTCAAGTGCGTTCATTAAGAGTCTCCCAACTAAATAGAATTAATTTTACAAAATAAAAGAAAGGCGGCTATAATGGAAGCCGCCTTGAAGATTTTACCAAATCTTAACAAGTTTTTCATTTCTCATAGGATCGCCTGGTTGAACATCAAATGCTTCAAAGAATTCCGGCATATTGCTTAATGGACCAAGTACTCTCCACTGTCCCGGTGAGTGAACATCGACTTTTAATCTGCGCATTAACTCTTGATCTGTTATGTTGTTTTTCCACACCTGTGCCCAACTCAGGAAAAATCTTTGTGAAGGAGTAAAGCCGTCAATCTCTTCACCGTTTTTATATTGTTCGGTTTTTGTGAATGCGTTGTAGGAAATTGTTAAACCGCCGAGATCACCGATATTTTCACCGAGTGTCATTTCACCATTGATTGTCATATCGTTTATTGCAATGTAGTTATTAAATTGTTCAACAAGAACTTGTGCTCTTTCGTTGAACCGATCCGCATCTTCTTTTGTCCACCAATCACGGATGTTTCCTTCGGCATCGTACTGTCTTCCTTGGTCGTCGAAACCGTGAGTAATTTCGTGTCCTATTACCGCGCCCATCGCACCGTAATTAATTGCATCGTCAACTCTGTAATCGAAGAATGGAAATTGAAGTATCCCGGCAGGGAATGCAATTTCATTTCTAACAGGACTATAATAAGCATTAACTGTCTGCGGAGTCATTCCCCACTCCCATGGTTTAATCGGTTGATTAATATCTTTCAACATTTCTTGATGATCAAAATAATTTGAGCGAATAATGTTTTGAACATAAGAATCATCTTTTACTACTAAATCTGTATAATCTTTCCATTTATCAGGATAACCGATTTTAACTCCGAACCCTTGTAGTTTTTTCAACGCTTCGACTTTGGTTTCCTCGCTCATCCATTTCAAATTTTTAATGCTTTCTTCCATCGATACCAAAATGTTTTGAACTATTTTCATTGCACGTTCTTTTGCTTCGGGAGGGAAGAATTTTTCTACATAAAGTTGTCCGACTGCTTCACCCAATGCTCTGTTGGTTGTTCCCTGAACACGCTTCCATCGAGGTTCGTTTTGTTTTCTTCCCTCAAGAAACTTTCCGTAAAATTCAAAATCTTGAGCGACGAAATCAGAGCTTAAGAATGAAGCCATTGCATTAATAAGAGACCAACGCAAATATGATTTCCAAGTATCGATTGATTCTTCTTGAACCATCTTGCTTACTTCTTCAATAAATTTTGGTTGAGAAATGTCGATATGCTTTGGATCGCCAACGCCGGTTTCGGTTAAATATAAATCCCAATTAAATCCACCGAAACGAGATCTAATTTCTTCGGTCGTCAGTTTGTTATAAGTAGCATTCGGATCACGGTTTTCTAATCGTGTGTTTGATGCTTTTGCCAAACGAGTTTCGAAATTCATTACTCGTTGAGCTTCAATTTCACTTAACTCTAAATCCGAACCGATTAACTGAAACATTTTTTGAAGATGCTCAACATACTTTGCTCTAATTTCTTTTGAGCGGTCATCTTCTTCAACGTAGTAATCTCTATCCGGCAAACCCAAACCACCCTGCCAAATTCCGGCAATTTCATATTCACTATTTTTTGCATCAGCAGATGACATAAAATAAAAGAGAGGTGACGTTGTGTAAATATGCATGTGTGCGATTTCTTTGATTACATCATCTTTGTCAGCAATCGCATCAATTCTTTCAAACTCTTTCATCAAAGGTGACCAGCTTTCGCTTTCAATTTTTGCGGTATCCATTCCAAGATTGTAAAATGTCCCGACTTTGTATCGAATGCTGTTTACATCTTCGCCGGGATTAGTAGATACATCATCAATAATTGATTGAACTTGCTCGCGTGTTGTTTCGCGGAGTTCGTTGAATCCAGACCAAATACTTTGATCATCGGGAACCGGATTGTTTTTGATCCAACCACCGATTGCATAGTGATAAAAATCTTCCTGAGGTGTGAAAGTCGTATCCAAGTTTGCCAAATCAAATCCTTTGATCTCTTCTTCTTTTGATGTAGAACAAGAAAGGATTAGAAATGTGGTGATAAAAATTACAAGAAAAGCTGAAGTGACTTTACGCATTTTAAATTCCTATTTAATGAAAAAATAATTGCAAAATTTAGACGATTAAGTGTGATTATGGTTCGCTTAAATCACAAGACGAGATCGATTCCGGTTAATATAGACAACTTGTTTACTTCATCGAGAAGGGTTTGATCAGATAGGGATTTGAATTTATTTCTTTGATACCATCCAAGATAGTAGTGATAAATCATTTCTGCACGAAGTTGGCTGTCATCAACTCCGCAATCATTTAACAATACGCTAACGTATGTTATTCGTTCTCTTTCTAGATTGTTAAGATGAATTTTTGCTTTTTCGTTTGTTTCGGCAAGTTTACGGAGTTGAAATTCGAAATCGAGTCCACGTGGATTTTTGAATACGCCGATTAATACACGGCTCAACTTCTCCACGGGATTATTGTATAATTTTCCCATCGAGTCGAGCATATTTTTGCGCGATTTGTAGTAATATTCAAGAATTTGGTCAATATAATCTTCGCGGGATTTGAAATGATGGTAAAAACTTCCTTTCGTACAATTTAGGATTTTCGCCATTTTTTCAACATTCAATGCTTCAATTCCGCCTTGAGAGAAAAGCTCAATTCCTTTCTTTATCCAATCTTCTGATTTTACTTTGATGTTCGGCATTTGTTAAATGATTTTACATACGATACCGTATGTTAAGAATATAATTTTGATAAGGCAAGTCAATTATGTTGTAATGATATTGAACTCCTGCGGAGTTTTTTCTACAATAATTGAACACCTACGGTGTTCGTTAGAGTTGGTTTGATTTTTTGTTACCATAATGCAACTCCTAACGGAGTTGGAAATCAGAAGAGTAAATTTGGAAAATATTAGAAAAGCTCCGTAAGAGCTTAATTATGGTAACAAAAATAAGACGGGAAAGAAAAAGAGCTCCGTTAGGACTTGTCCGCATCTGGCGGAGCTCCATTATTAAACTATTACATTAAAAATAGATTGAGACACCTAGTGAAACCGGCAATGATCTAAACGATTTATTTATCGAATCTCTATTGATTTCACTGATTAAATCATCATCCACATAATTACCTTCCCAAATTTCAATTTCAGCATACGAATATTCGAAACCATATTCCGCGCTTAATGAAATATCTTGACTTACAAACCATTCAACATTTGTATAAAAAGCAAATCCTATTGCATAATATTTTGCCCAATTATTTCTTCGACCTTCTTCGGTTGCTTTTGTATAACGAACTTCTGCTTGCTCATCATTTGTATAAGAAATAAATGGGCCACCACCGATAAAAAAATGCATACTATTGTGGTTTAAAAGGTGATATAATATACTCGGTGTGACTTTGTAACTAACATAGTCATGATCCTGAATCAGGTTTGTATTTTGATCAAGTTCGAAATTACTGTGGGAGGCACTCTGATCAATTTCATTGTAGGATGTTCTAAAGGCTAACCTAACACCCCAATCATCACTAAAAAAATATTTTCCGGCAAATGACATTCCATCAAAACTATTTAAATCAAAATTCTGATCAATCTGAAACATCAAGGCAAACTTTCCGGCTAAGTCGATTATTTTTTCTTCATCTTTTGTTTGTGCAAATATTAAAGTTAAAGGAAGGATAAGGACAAAGATCAGTTTTTTCATTAATTACCCCGTTTTTGAATTAGACAATTTAAGATGCAAAATTAAATTATCTTAACGAGATAAGTTTGTCAAGATAAAAATTGAGTATTTGTTTAGTGGAAAATTATTGATAAAGACAGATTCAGTTTGAGAGCAAGAAATTATAAAAAGAAAATAATCCCAATCCCGATTGAAATAACGGCAATCAAAAAACCGGATTTCAAATATTCAACGAACGATAAATGTATTCCTCGCTTCTTAGCTGATTCGGCTACAATCAAATTGGCAACAGAACCAATTAATGTAAGATTGCCTGCAAATGTTGTTGCCATTGCTAAGATTAACCATGAATTTGTAGGATCGGGACAAGTTGTAATTATCGGTCTGAACAACAACACAGCCGGAACGTTTGAAACAAGGTTACTTAACACTGCAGAAATAACGGAAAGATTCACAACATTATCACAAATAAATGATTCAACTTTTAAAAAAAGATAATTGCTGATTCCGGTTGTTTCAATTGCGCCGGTAACGATAAATAATGCTGCAAAGAAAACTAGCAGTGACCAATCGATTTCTCTGAACACTCTTTCGGGTTTTAATCTGCGTGTTACTAATAATAAACATGCAGCAGCAAATGCAGAGAGCGGAATTGAAAATCCATAAATGAATGCAGCAATCATCAACAATGTTGCAATGATACTTTTTATAAAAAGTGGTTTGTAAATTTTAACTTCGGATATGATGGGAATTTCAAATCTATTACCGGCAAACTCTTTTTTATAAACAAGTACAATTATAATCCATCCAACAAATAAGGAAATTAACGAAACCGGTAAAAGTGCAATTGCAAAATCGGTGAAACTTATACCCGATGAAATTCCAATTATCATATTCTGAGGATTCCCGACAATTGTAGCTGCCGATCCAATGTTCGCCGAAACTGCAAGTCCCATTAAATATGGAATAGGATTTCTCTTAAGTGTGATTGCAATTTCCAATACAAGCGGCGTGAACATCAAACAAATTGTATCATTAAGAAAAAGTGCGGATAAAATTCCTGATGAAAAAATTATAACCAGCAATAATTGTTTTGCTGTTGAAGCGAAACGAATAATTTTTGCAGCAATTAGTTGAAAGAATCCGGCGAGACTTAGATTTATATTTAATATCATCATTGCAAAAAGAAGCAGAATAGTATCCCAATCAACCGAAGTGTATGCTTGATTTAATTCAATGGCATTTGTTATTATAAGCAATCCCGCACCGACAAGAGCAATTGTAGCGCGATTCATTCTGAGTTTAGGTAATCTACCGATTGCAACACCGAAGAGGGTAATGATTATGATTAGTGAATGAAGAGTAAGCATGTTAGTCCGGTTGAAAAATATTGAAGAAAATCTTCAACAAATTTAAAGTCATTTTTAATTTATGATCAAGTTGATGATGATATATTGTAACAAAAATAATCGATTTATGATTATTAATGAATTTATTTCAATGGAGTTTTCCTTGAACCGCGTTTGAGTTCAATCTGTTTATGTGTCACATGGATTTATTCAAGTTCAACCGCTTCGCGGTTGGGAATGTTCTTTGGTTTTCTGGTCTATTCGTCTTGAAACACTTCGTGGTTGTGGAACTTATCAAAAACGAATAAAAAAAATAATCCCGAAGCGATTTAATATGAATAGAATAAAAAGAATCAAACAATCCCAAAGGTATTGAACATAATCAAAGAAGATATTTTCATTGAAATCAATTTTGTATTCTTTCAACAGTTTTATGTATTCATCTTTAAAAGATATCTTTTTGTGATGTTCTTCTTGATTTTTTACATATTCAATCAATCGGTCTTTTTCTGAAATTGAATGCGTAAAAGCACCATATCCATTCTGCCAACCATCAAAAAGCGGAAATAGATTTTCGTTTTTTATCAGATCTGTGGTGCTGAGTTTTATATCCTTTATTAAATCTGATAACGCAATGGTCGGATGAAGATGTGTAACGATATGTATATGATCTTCCACGCCATTAACTCTGTATAGATGACAATTTTTATTTTCCAAAAGTCCCCAGATGTATTTAAATAATTTTGTGCGATTTTCTTTATTCAAAGAGGGTCTTCTTTGTTTTGTTGAGAAGGTTATGTGATAAAGAATTTGTGTGTAGGTGCTCATCATCATCTCCAATTTTTATTATGGATTTGAATGAACATAATATAAAAAACGAATCAATAATTTCGAACAATTGAATTGATAGGTTGTTTGCAGTGACGCATGATTCTATTCGTGTTCAACCGCGTTGCGGTTGGGGATATTATTTGGTTCTATTGCTATTCGTGTTCAACCACTTCGTGGTTGTGGAAATTAATTAGAATGAAAATTAATGGAAAAATCGCGAGGGGATTTTACGTGAATTGAATTCAAAAGTATTCACTTAACGGACTGAATAAACTACCCTGAAGAATTGAAATAGATAGAAACAATGATTCCGGATTAATCAACACCCCAGAATGGATTGAACACGAATAACAGAATTCAAAGAGGAACCAACAATCCCGAAAGGATTGAACGCAAATAACTGAATTCAAAGAGGAACCAACAATCCCGAAGGGATTGAACATGAATAGAAAGATTTAAAATCAAAAACAACAACCCCATCGGGGTTGAACATGAATCATTTCGAAAAATAATTCTTCGCAGTTTCGTTTTCCGGATCCAAGGTCAATACATCCCACATTAAGCTGCCGGCTTTTTCTTTATCACCTTGATTGTATTTAACCAAAGCAAGTTCAGTTAAAAATATAATGTCGGTTGGATAAACAGCAAGCATCTTATTTAAAATTTGTTCGGCCTGATCGTATTTTTTCTGCATTCGTAAAGAATAAGCCAATCTCATATTACCGTAATAATTATAATGATCAACCGAAACAACTTGATAAGCAATTGAAGTTACATCACTATATTTATTCTGTGCAAGCTGCGGCAGCATCAATCCATTTTTTGCTTCAAGTGATGTCGGAACAATCTGTACAGCTTTTTGATAATGTTCAATCGAATTAGCGTACTTGCCGAGCAAATAATAAAGCCATCCTAATCTTAGATTAACAGTGTACCCATTTGGATATTCACTTAAAACCGAAGATAGGGAACGAATTGCATTTTCGTAATCTTCAATCTGCTCATAGTTAAATGATTTGTGATATGCTTCTTGAATTTCTTCAGGCGTGATTGCAAATAGTGAAGAAACAAAAACGAATAAAAATATCATTGTCAGCTTTTTCATTTGAATTCCTTTAGAAATTAAATCCGGCTAAAATTATAAGTTTTGTCGAAGTTGCGGAAGTACCATAAGCCTCTTCATCAAACTTATCGTATTCAATCCCGCCCTTCAAGAAAAAGTTTTGAGTAAAAGAATAAGTTACCGAGATGCCGTACCCGTTCTTCATTAAATCGGAAACGTTATAGACTAAAAACCCTTTTTGTCGAACCGCAAACTTCTGCTCGCCGAATAAAGCATAAGCGGAAATCGAAAACCTATTATTATAGTATGTCAAAGTTTCTTGTAAGGAAAAGTAATTTCTTTTAGTCGATAATATACTTTTATTCAGCATAATATAATCTGCTGACGAATAGATATATATACCTTGAGTTTTATCGAAGGGGAAAGTTAATCCAAAACCGGGCGAGAATTGAATTGCGCCAAACGAAGGAAGGTAGTCGCTGTAATTTGAGTAATAAACATCAATGCTCGTATCCCAACTTCGGAATCGATACTTACCGACTCCCGCAAAAAGAATATAAGCTTGATCGGTTAAAGCATCGTCGGAAATTATGTAATGTCCGCCTGCTCTAAACTTCCACTCGGGTATGGATTCATTGGTGTAAGCAAAGGTAAAATCATATTGCTTTATTTTAAAATTGGAAATGTAATTCAGGTCAGAGTAATCAAAAGCTAGTTCAAATTTATTGTTTAAGTCGGATTGAAATGCTCCGTAAACTCCGGTTAAAGAACTGTTTTCTCTTACGCCGGAATCCTTGTAAATAATCGGGAGATGATAAGGCATAATTGTCACGGACTGCGCACCGACGATAGAAGTAAATATCAGTATCAAAAATATTCTTGAAAGTTTATTCATTATTAACCTTCCTTAATTCAATGTCATCCATTTTAAAAGAAGAAAAACCTTTGAATTCGTCTAGTTCTATTTCGGTTTTCTTTTTCAATCCTAATGTAGAGGAAGCAATTTCAGATTCAATCTTTTTTGATGAAACAAACTTTGAAGTCACATCTACTCTAAAAAGGTTATGATTGAACGAACTCAAAAACAATACAGCAGCTTTTTTAATTTTGTTAGTTGTAGAACTAATGGGTATAGTATCGTTCCAAACCAAATTATCACGATAAGCAAGCGGGAAGCGGGGAACAGCTTGCAGCATCATATTTAAGTATTTGTCGTTTCCTTCGGTACTGTAAAAATAAAACGTTCCGTCTTTCTTTTCGAAGTAAAGTTTGCCTTTGCCGGAATCGAAATAAAATGTTCCGTCAATTTCCATATCGACTTTCAACTTTAGCTCATCAATCTTTTGATTTTCTTTATAAACTTCGAACTTTATCTCATCATCGAGGACAAACGTCATCAAATTATCATAAGCATTATCAATATGAAGAGGTTCGACGGTTTTATCGAGTGATGGTAAATCATTGGAGTAAAAAATTCCGTCTTCGATATAATTGATAAAACTGAATGGAACGGTGTGTGAACCAACTTTTTCACTTTCTTGAACTTGAATATGAATATGTGGTTGTGGTGAGTAACCGGAATTACCGCATAGCCCGAGCATTGAACTTCTTTCAACCCAATCACCTTCTTTTACTTTAATTGAATCTTCCGCAAAGTGAGAAAGTTCAACAAAAAATCCGCGCTCGTCTTTTATAATGACTAAATTTCCCCAATTGTTTGCTCTATCAACTTTTCCTATCGGCATATCTTTTAAATTGTTTATAACTTTTATTACTCGTCCGCTTACGGGTGAAAGTACGGGTTTTTTGTAGCAACAATAATCTTCTAATAAATCGCCACTATTTTTGTAACTGTTTCCTTCATCATCGGTAATGATAAAATCATAAGCGTATTTCCAGTTGCCTTTATGTGTCCACTTTCCGTCAAAGTCTTGATAGACTGTCCACTTACCTGAAAAGGGAAGCTGTATAAAAGTATCAAACCCGGGATATCGATTTTTATTTGTTAAGTACAAGTCAAGAGTTTCCTCGGGGGTATTTTTTATTATCCACGCAATTTGTGGGTACTTAATTAATCCAAGCAAATAAATAAATGAAAGTGTGATAGCATTAAAGGGAAGAGTAAATGCCGGGATTCCAAAGTTTGACCAAAAAACCAGAACCGAATCGAGTAAAATTGTTGACGTACATACCGCTATGACAGCAAGCAAATAACTTTTTAAAGAAGGAACAAGAAACACTCCGCCGACAGCGATTGCAATTAAAATAAAATTGAAATGATTGATATCTGCAAATGATTGTTCGAACGAACCGTACATTAATCCGACCACTATACTTCCTGCAAAGTAGCCGACAACAGAAAGTAAAAACATAATCCTCGACATCGCAAGAAATATCAATGCAATTACAATTCCGGAAATAACATCTGTCATAAAAAAGATGGAACCAAAAGAGCGGAAGTAACCTTCAAGCCAATAAGGAAGTGTGATTTCAAGATCATAGATTGTGTGTGGATAAAGTCCCGTTACAAAAAGATTTGAATACTGCGTTGCCGCCAAGTAAGCAATCGAAGAAACAATAACGAAAGGTAAACTTAAAACCGGCATCTTCAAGTAATAAATAAATATGCTGTACATTACAACTGTTATAATAAATGTTAATATACCTGCAATCACCATAAATAAAACTGAGAGCTCATTAAATTTGAAAAGGTAACCGATTGCAAGTCCCGTAAGAAGTGGATTATAAGTGTAAAAGCCTTCGCTTAAAAATTCGTTGCTCATATTTATGATACGCGCAAAAATGTATGCAGAGATTACGGCAACAATTCCGCCAAGCGCAACGTAAGGATTGATAAATGTAATCAATAATAATAACGCACCTATCCACTTACTTTTGAAGAAGTAAATTTCGGAGTAGCTTTGCAGCAATGCTTTTATGTGGTTGTTGAGTTTCATGTTTTCAACTATGTTTGAAGTTAGATTCCTCACTTCACTACGTTGCGTTTGGAATGACAGACTGTTGTCATTCCGAAGGAGTCGCTTTTTGACGACTGAGGAATCTCACCTTATCTTTTTTTGTAAATTTAGGGTTAGATTCTTCGCTTCACTTCTTTCCGCTCTGAATGACAATGAATTGCTGTTCCAAATTTGTGTATATGACATTAATAATCTCACTCCCATTCTTCACTTAAATCTTTCCATTCCGGATTGATAGATTCAATTAATTCGATTTTCTTTTTTCTTGACCAACCTTTAATTTGTTTTTCTCTTCTTATTGCATCGTTAATATCATTGTATTCTTCGTAATAAACTAATTTCGTTATGTTGTATTTTGAAGTAAATCCTTTTATTAATTTCTGCTTATGTTCGTAGACTCTGCGATTTAAATCGTTTGTGACACCGGTATATAAGGTTCTTGATTTATTAGTCATTATGTAAAGATAGTATTGCTTAAGCATAATTAACTCGTCAATTATTTCGAGGTGAGATTCCTCACTCCACTTCGTTACGTTCGGAATGACACAAAATTGTCTTTCCGAAGAAGTCACTTTTTGACGACTGAGGAATCTCACTTTATCATTCCTCTGTAAGTATAAAGTGAGATTCTTCGTCACGATATAAAACATCGTAACTCTGAATGACAGACACATTATTCCTTCAGCTTCAACCTCTCCGGCAACTTCTCTCTTCTCGAAATATCACTTAAGTCTTCAGCTTCACGGATTATGTCAAGCTCTTTATTCTCACCGATCAAAACTACATTTGGGCGATATTCGATAAACTGCATCCATTGAGTAACATTATACGCGCCGACGGGGGAAAGAATTAATCTCGTTCCTTTTTCCATCGGCGGAAGTAGTGTGCCTTCTTCAATTACATCAATGTTCATGCACAACGGACCGTTAACAATTGCGGGTTCATTAGTGCCGTCAACCTGTCGGTCTGTTTCAATATTATATTTATACCAGAAGGCGGTGTATAATAAATTAATCCCGGCATCGGCGATATATGATTTCCTTCCGTCCGGTAATCTTTTTGAAGCAATAACTGTTGTAATTAAATATCCAGCTTCATCAACAATAGCACGACCGGTTTCGAGATAAACTTTTGGTAAATCTCCCGGTTTTAAATTTCTGAAAAGAGAAGTAGTAATGCTTTCGGCATACTCGTCTATTGATGGAATCATCACATCAGGTTCTTGGTATGTCCCTTTTAATTTGCTTTTTGACGGAAACCCTCCGCCGATATCGTAGTAATCAATTTTCATATTAAACTTATCTTGAATTTCATAACCGAACTTAATCATCTTCTCAATTTCAACCGCGTACGCATTTGGATCTAATATAAATGTTCCGATATGACAATGCAGTCCGTTCAAAACAAGTTTACCTTTGCTCACCATTCGTTTAACAGCATCCATCGCTTGTCCGGAATCTAAATTCAATCCGAAACGTGACCATTGCGGGTAAATACCGGTATCCATATTAACGCGCATACCGACTTTAATTTTCTTATTAAGCTTATCAGCTATTTTTTCCAAATCATAAATTTCATCAAAGTGATCGATGTTAATCAGCGATCCCTCTTTAACTGCTTTTTCTAATGCATGTAAATTTTTATAAGGACCGTTGTAAATAATTTTATTCCCGGGAATTCCTAAACCTCGTGCTTTATCATATTCCATTTCCGAAACAACTTCGGCTATTGCTCCCTCTTGATGAAACACCGAGCAGATAGCGGGTAAATAATTTGTTTTATATGACCAGCCGAAAGTAATGTTCGGGTATCTTGTCGAAAAAGAGTTATAATAAGCTTTGTATCTTTTGCGAAGTGAAGTTTCCGAAAAAACAAATAACGGTGAGCCGAATTTTTCGACTAATTGATTTATAGTAACGCCGTCAATTTCAGTTCTGACTTTTCTCGTATAATATGGACTGTTGCCAAACTTATTCATCATTCCGGTTTGTACTTTTATTATCACAGGTTTTTCATATCTCTTCGCCATCTTAATTTTCTCCCTTTGTAATAACATTTTGGAAGGTGCTCATATCGGTTATTGTTTCGTAAGTGTAACGAACGTAAAGTTTTCCTGCATCGTAATCTTTATCTAATTCGAACGGTAAATCCAATGCTTTTTTAATCATATTCGCAGGAAGATTAATTCCGCATCCCGTTGCAAAGTAAGACCAAGCAGGAAAACGAGGATTGATTTCTATTAAATAAACTTTTTCTTTATCAACTATACACTCAAGTTCAAACGGACCTTTCCATTTATATTCTTTAACAAAATTGGATGCAGCGCTCATCATCAATTCATTTTTTATTGAAACGCCCGTCCAAATTTTACCGAGTGAAGTAATCCACATTTTTTTGAGTCCGAGTTTACCAAGTAAATTTCCGTCGCCGTCGCCAACACCGACAACGTTCATCTCTTCACCTTTGACAACCTCTTGAAGAATAATCGGGTAGCCCCACTCTGCAGAAATTTTATGAAAGTGACTCATTGCTTCTTGAGTTGTGTAAGCTCTTTCGGCTTTGTAGTAAGCTCCTTTTACCATTACGGGAAGACCAATTTTTTCAACTTCTTTAATTAATTCCTCCGGTGAGCTTACAACAGAAGTTTTCGGTAAATTTATATTAACTCTTTCCGCAACTTGAAGAAGTTTGTCTTTTGCGCGGAGTTTGTATTGGCTTTCGGTCGGAACAAAAATTTTGATACCGAGTTCTTCTATTTCTTTTGTGTATTTGGTGTAAATGGGAAGTTCGGAATCGAGATTGGGAATTACAAAATCTAATCCGTATGAATCTTTTATATATGAAAGTCTTTCCAGCAAAGCATCTTTTCCGCTTGATGGATAAGGAAGTATAAAAGTTTTGTCGATCAGCCAATCTAAATAAATGCCAGGCTCCATTGCGTCATAAGCTAATCCGATAACCTTTACATTTAAGTCGGGATCTTCTTTTAGTGAACGAGCAACTCCAACACCTGGACCGGGATTATCAACCGCATTGATTCCTGATACGGCAATTTTCAATTCTTTCATCTTTCACCTCAATAAATATTATATGTGTTAAGGTGTGTGATGAAATCGGAAATATCACTTGAAATTTCTTCCGGCGTTTCTTCAAATTCTTTTGAAAGTTCTTCGGCTATCTGATCGATCTCTTTTCCTTCACGTAAGGAATTGATTATGAAAAGTCCGGTTGGATTTACAGTGTAGCTGTCCCCTGTAGTTGGATCAAAAATGAAACCTTCCGAATTAACAGCGAGTTTATTTAACCGGTTCATTACCCCTCCGATATTTTATCTTATTATCTAATTTGACAGCTAGTATGTTAATCAGGTTTAAATGTAAGGGAAATTATCTATTAATGTTAGCTCTCTGAGTATGCTTTAAGAGACTCGTTATCCATAATTTCCGAGAAACCGTTTCCGTCAAAAACTTCTGTGGTTATGTTCTGACCCAACGTTAACCTGTATGCAAGCTGCAGAAGATGTGATTCTATGTTGAATGTTTTTGTGCATTCGTTACAGATTTGAAGTCCTTTGATTTCTCCATTATCATTTAACAACAAATCTATTTGTGAATTTGAATAGATTACAGAATCTAATCCTGTGTATTGGTTAGTTTTTGTTTCGACAGGGTTACTGTCGGAGTCATCAATTTCTAATAACCTATCGTACTCTATTGTATCTTCGAATAAAATTTTATAAAACATCTTGATGAGATGTTTGTATAATAATATCGATTCAATTTGAATTTGTTTCTAAGAATCTTAGTTTACGTTATGAATAGAAATTAACAATGAAGTTGAAAGGAGAAAACAATGGCCGCAACACCAAGCGCAATGGTAGAGTTGGGAACTAAAGCTCCGGGTTTCAATTTACCTGATACAATTTCAGGTAAGCAAATTAGTTTAGATGAAATTAAATCCGACAAAGCAACAGTCGTGATGTTTATTTGTAATCACTGTCCATATGTTATTCACATAATTGAAAAACTTTCCGAAGTTATAAAGGAATATCAGAAGAAGGGAATTAGTTTTGTTGCGATTAGTTCAAATGATGTTCAAAATTACCCGCAGGATTCTCCGGATAAAATGAAAGAGTTTGCCGAGGAGTTTAATTTTTCTTTCCCTTATTTATATGATGAAACTCAAGAAGTTGCAAAAGCATACCAAGCAGAATGCACGCCGGACATTTTTGTTTTTGACAAGGAATTGAAATTAGTTTATCGCGGTCAGTTTGATGACTCTCGTCCAAGTAAAGATACACAGGTAACCGGTAAAGATTTAACAGCCGCACTTGATGCAATTTTGGAAGGTAAGCATGTTAGTGAAAAACAAATTCCAAGCGTTGGTTGTAATATAAAGTGGAAGAGGTAGACACCCAGAAACCTAACTTCTTTTAAAGTTAGGTTTCTTAAAACTATACCCAAACAAAAAAGCCCGACTTTTTGAAAAAGTCGGGCTTTTTCTTTACTTAATCATCTGCAACTTAACAGAATGTGTTTTCTGTGGTGTGATTGCTACAAAAATATAAATTCCGCTTGAAACAGTTTCTCCGTAATCATTCCTGCCGTCCCAATTGAATTCATATGTTCCTTTTGTGTTCGGATTCAATTCGAATGTCTTAACGACTTGTCCCAGTATGTTGTAAATCTTAAATGAAATATTATCGCTCAACATCCCGGACGGTAAATTTACTCTAATCTTAGTCTGACTATTAAACGGATTCGGATAAGCGGCTAATGAAAATTCTTCGATAACATCAACCGAATCGGTTTCCACATCTGTTGAGCCGCCGCCGTCATCTCGACAATCATAACAGACTTCACCACCTAGTGATGGTTCAAGACATATAAATGCCGTATGATAAGAAAGGACTCTGTTGCTTATACTCGTTCCAATTATTTCGCTTATAATATTATTGGCAGATCCTTGTCCCTCTAGCTCCTTAATGTATCTGCTTACCCACATCTTTCTTAAAGTGCTGTCGCTTTGATCGGCAATATCATCGGTGATTTCAAAATTTCTGGTGAAAACATTTCCTTCATACACACCATTTATTTCAACGGTAAAATCACCGGAACCATTAAATTTTCCTAATTGAAAAATGGGCATATCAAGATAAGTGCTTGATCCGGTCAAGTTGATATTATATCTACCGTAACAGAATCCGTTTGTTAGACTTG
>QZJX01000026.1 GCA_003599395.1 Ignavibacteriales bacterium
CAGTCCAAAAATATCAAACAATTTACGAACAGCATCCCAAAAGTAATTATGCCGATGCGGCATTGTATAGAGTATTCTCTTATTATTATTCGCTTGGGGTTTATAAAAGAGCTGAAGATTTACTTACAAAATTGAAAAATGATTTTCCGTCATCACCGTATATTCGAGCTGCGGATAGAACAATTCCGGACGAAGTTGAAATTGCGAAAGAGCCGGTAAAACCTGCTCAACCACCTGTTCAGCAAATCGACAAATATAATTTTACGATACAAGCCGGCGCATTTTTAAATTTAGAAAATGCACAAAATTTGGCAAACGCAATTCAGAATGATGGTTATCCGGTTGAATTGGGGACAAAAAGTGTCGGCGGATCAATTCTTAATGTTGTAATGTTCGGTCAACTTTTAACCGAACAAGAAGCATCTCCATTGCTTTCTTACCTTAAAAGTAAATATGATTTGAATGGACGAGTAATCTCAGTAGAATAAATGAAAATAAGATTTATCGGAACCGGTTCGGGCAAAACATCTCTTAAACGAGATCATTCATCAATATTAATTGAAAACGGAAATTCAAATTTATTAATTGATTGCGGTGATGGAATATCAAAAGCATTTCTGAAGAATAGTATCTCTTTTAATTCAATCAATTCTATTCTCTTTACACATTATCATGCTGATCATTTTAGCGGAATCACTTCTTTAATAACTCAGATGAAATTAATTGAGAGAGTTGATAGACTTACAATTTTTACCCACACAAATTTAGTAGAACCGTTGAAAAATTTTCTTCACTCTACTTACATATTTGAAGAAAGTTTGCAATTCGAATTAGATATAATCGGTTTTGAATTCGGCAAAGATTATCCGATTGATGATGAAATTAGTTTCTATGCTAAACAAAATTCACACATAACAAATAAGTACAGAACAGATTCAATTCCGGAGAATCAATTTGTATCCTCTAGCATGCTTATTAAAATAAAAGATGAATCAATTATTTATACATCCGATATCGGGATACGTGAAGAATTATTTCTTTTTGATGAAGTAAAACCAAAGATTTTTATCACCGAAACAACTCATATTGATAAAGATTGGATACACGGCATTGTAGCTTATTATCACCCGGAAAAAATTTATCTCACACATATTTCGGATGAAGATGAACAAGAGCTTGTAAAATACCTCAGAAACCAAACATTTCCGCATTCTGTAAAAGTGATGTTGGCAGAAGACGGACATTCTGTCATACTTTTTTAAGATTTCCCTTAATTATCAGCATCATTTATGCTATTTTAAACTTCTCAAAAAAAATGAATTATGACAATCACAGAATTTCAAAATAAGTTCGGAATTATTGGCAAATCTCAAGAAATTAAAGATTTATCGGATATTGCGCTGCAAGTTGCACATTCTGACATATCAGTTTTAATTTACGGTGAATCGGGAACCGGTAAAGAAGTTTTTGCCAGAGCAATTCATGGTGCGAGTAATCGCGCAAACGAAAAATTGGTAAGTGTTAATTGCGGTGCAATTCCCGAAGGAATTTTAGAAAGTGAATTATTCGGTCACAAAAAAGGATCCTTCACAGGTGCAATAGATGATCGAAAAGGTTACTTTGAAATTGCAGATGGCGGAACTTTATTTCTTGATGAAATTGGTGAAATGCCGTTAACAACTCAGGTAAAGTTACTTCGTGTTTTAGAGACTAAAGAATTTATGCGAATAGGAAGCGAAACGGTAACCAAAGTTGATGTTAGAATAATCGCAGCATCAAACAAAGATTTGCAAGATGAAGTTGCCGCAAAAAGATTTAGAAGTGATCTTTACTTTCGTTTGAAAGCAGTCATGTTGAGTATTCCCCCGCTTCGTAAAAGACCTTCGGACATTCCCGCTCTCATTGAACATTTTTTAGAAAATTATTCAACAGAAAATAAAATTACAAAACCACAATTAAGCAAAGAAGCATGGGATTTACTTTACAATTATAAATGGCCCGGGAATATCCGCGAACTCAAAAATGCAATTGAAACGGCAACTGCTCTATCGAGAGATTCTTATTTAACCGAAAAAGATTTTCTTCCTTTATTATCGTTGGGTGATTCTTCGGATCAAATAAAAAATTTACCCGTTCATTTAAACCGATCTCCTGAAGCATTAGATAGAGAAATGATTTATCGCGCATTGATCGAAATAAAAAAGGATTTGATTGAATTAAAAGATATTGCATTGAACAACCATTCCGAGATTCAAAACACCGGTAAAAAGTTTGAAGTCGATGAAGTAATTCCAATCGATAAACTTGAAAAACAAGCTATCGAAAATGCACTCGATTTTACAAGAGGAAATAAAAGAAAAGCTGCAAAACTTTTGAATATTAGTGAACGTACACTTTACAGAAAATTAAAAGATTATGACATTCAATAGAAAGTTAGAAAGTATATTTATATTATTCATAATTGCTTTGGTATTAAGTGCGTGCAGTTATTCTTTTACCGGAGCCTCAATTCCTCAGCATCTTGAATCGATTGCCATTCCATTGTTTGATGATAGAAGTGGTTCGGGCGAACCAAGTTTAAGAGAAGATTTCACAAATGAATTAATAACAAAATTTATTGATGATAACTCTTTACAAATTCGCGAAAGAGTTAATGCCGATGCAATTTTAGAAAGTACAATTCTCTCGCTTGTCGATGCCCCGTCATCAGTCGGAGCTCAAGAAGGTATTACCGCAGTAGAAACTAGAAGAGTCACATTAACTGTTAGAGTCATTTATAAAGATTTTATAATGAAAAAAACAATCTTTGAGCAAACTTTTTCAAATTATGCAGACTATGTAAACGAAGGTGACATTACAACCTTCAGAAACGACGCTATTAAAACAGCAATAGATAAAATAACGGAAGATATTCTTCTCGCAGTTGTATCTAATTGGTAACAAAGGATAAATATGAATTTTGATGAAATTGTTTTATTGACTTATATAATATCACTATCGATCTTAATGATATTTGCTAGTCATGGATTTATAATGGTCTATTATCAATCCAAGTACGGGAAGAATATCCCCAAAGAAAAAGCAGAAGAAGTCTTACACAAAACAGTTACAATTCAACTGCCTCTCTATAATGAAATGTATGTTTCCGAGCGATTAATTGATGCCGTCTGCGAAATTGATTTTCCGAAAGACCAATTGGAGATTCAAGTACTAGATGATTCAACCGATCAAACAGTTGAAGTTGTTGCAAAAATTGTTGAAGAAAAACGAAAACTAGGTTTTGACATAAAACATATTCATAGAACAGACAGAAGCGGATACAAAGCCGGTGCGCTGAAAGAAGGATTGAAAACTGCAAGCGGTGAATATGTAGCAATTTTTGATGCCGATTTTATTCCCAAACCTGATTTCTTGAAAAACACTTTAAAGTTTTTTGCCGATGATAGTGTAGGAATGGTTCAAACCCGCTGGGAACATCTCAACGAAGATTATTCTATGCTGACAAAAATTCAAGCGCTAGCACTTGACGGACATTTTGTAATAGAGCAAACCGTTAGAAACCGTGCTGGATTTTTCATCAACTTTAACGGAACCGGCGGTGTTTGGAGATTGGATTGCATTCTTGATTCCGGTAACTGGCATGCCGATACTTTAACCGAAGATCTTGATTTAAGTTATAGAGCGCAATTAAGAGGTTGGAAGTTTATTTACCTGAGAGATTTTACGACTCCCGCTGAATTACCGGCCGAAATGAATGCTCTTAAAGCACAACAATTTAGATGGACAAAAGGCGCTATCGAAACAGCAAAGAAAATGTTACCCGAAGTCTGGAAATCAAAAATTCCAATGCGTGTTAAATTACAATCAACATTTCATCTTACAAACAATATAGTATTCCCATTTATTTTGCTTGCCGGTATTTTGAATGTTCCGTTAATCTTTATTAAAAACAGCGGTCCGTACGATAACTTTTTTAACTTCATGTCGATATTTGTGATTGCATTTTTAAGTTCATTTGTGTTTTATCTTTTCGCACAGAAAAATGTTCATGAAGATTGGCGAAAGAAAATTGCTCTCTTCCCTTTATTCATGGCGGGAAGTATGGGTTTTGCTGTAAATAATTCTCGCGCGGTTATGGAAGCTTTAATGAACAGAAAAAGTGAGTTTGTACGAACACCGAAATTTAAAATTCAAAAAAAAGATGATTCCCTTGCGAAGAATCAATATTTTCTTAATATGAAAATTGAAAGCTCGGCTTATATCGAAATGATTCTTGCAATCTATTGTTTGATCGGCGTTGTCGCATCAATTTACTTTATGGAAATTGCTGCACTTCCGTTTCAGTTAATGTTCTTCTTTGGATTTGCATCGGTATCTTATTTTTCTTTTAGAAACTCGTTTACAAAAAAATCAAAATCTGCAGCATGAATAAAGATTTAGCAAAAATAAAATTGATATATGAATTCAATCCTTCTTCTCCTCTTTTTGCGAGAGTAGCAGAAAGCGAATTAGAATCAGGTAACACTGATACTGCCATTCAAATGTTAGAAAGAGGAATGGAACTTTATCCCGATTATATAAGTGCTAAACTTGTTTATATCCAAGCGCTTGCAAAGAAAGGTGAATATAAAAAAGTAATTGATAAACTTGATGAGCTCAAACCAATTTTAAATGATGATTCCACAATTAATTATTATTTAGAAAAAATCGAGGAAGAGAAATCTAATATTCAGAACAACGAAGATGAAATTACTAGAATTAAAAAACCGTTAGAAGAAGATTTGGAAAACCTCGCCGAAACTATTAATAAAGCAAAAATTCCACCAATAGACAGTAACATAACCCCCAAAATTGATGAATCCGAACCACGGGGGAAGCAATTTGTATCCGAAACATTAGCCGGAATTTATTTAGCTCAATCAAGCTTCAAAGAAGCTCTCGATATATATGAGAAATTACTAGAGAGTAATCCAGCCAAAACCGAATATTATGAAAGAAAAATAGAAGAAATAAAAAACATGATGAATAAATAATTCATTTTCCTTTTGTATGCAATTTGACCCTTCTAAAAAACTTACCAAGCAATTCTATCAAATCGATGCCGTAAAACTTGCTCCAAAGCTGTTGGGTAAACTTTTTTTTAGAAAAGTTGAATCTGAATATTTGATTGGGAAAATTGTAGAAGTTGAGGCTTATCGTGGTAGAGATGATGAAGCCGCTCACACCTTTAATGGTAAAACAATACGCAACGAAGTAATGTTCAAAGAAGGTGGTTATCTTTATGTTTATTTCACTTATGGAATGCATTTTTGTGCTAACGTAGTATGTGGTAAAGCAAGTGAAGGAGCAGCCGTTTTGATTAGAGGAGTTGAACCTTTGTTTGGTTTAGAAAAAATGAAGTTACATAGATTTGATGCAAGAGTGCTTTCTGACAAAGAAATCATAAATCTAACAAATGGTCCGGCTAAATTTTGCAAAGCATTTTCAATTTCAAAAAAAGAAAACGGAACCGATTTAACTTCATCAGAAATTTTTCTCTTAGATTCGGAAGATGTTTCAAAGAAAAATATAATTGTCACCCAAAGAATCGGAATTAAGAAATCAGTTGAACTTCCTTGGCGTTTTTATATCAAAGATAATCCGTATGTTTCGAAGAAATGAATTCACCGAATAAAATATTAATCGTAAGAACTGATCGAATTGGTGACGTCGTACTGACGTTACCATTGGCAAAGTATATAAAGAAATTTTATCCAAAATCTCATGTGACATTTTTAGTTCGAGAATATACAAGTCCGCTTACTCTTAACAATAAGTTTATTGACAACACAATAATTCTTCCCGAAAAAAGTAATCAAACAAATTTTTGGAAAGTACTATCTATTTTAAAGAGCGAAAAGTTTGATACGGCTATAATGGTATATCCCCGATTTAGAATTTCGCTCGCTTTAAAACTTGCAGGTATTAAAAAAAGAATTGGATCAGGTTATAGGTGGTTTTCATTTTTGTTTACGGACAAAGTTTATGAGCACAGAAAAACCGGAGAAAAGCATGAACTTGAGCATAATTTAACTCTGTTGAAAAAAATAGGCATTACTGATATTGAAAAAACAGATGTATCATTTGATATACACATTAGCGAACAAAGTAGACAAAAAGTTGATCAAATATTTGAAGACTATAATATACCGGACAACAGGAAAATCATTATAATTCACCCGGGAAGCGGTGGAAGTTCAATAGATTTACCAATTTCTAAGTTTAGCTCATTATCATATCGTTTGGCACATGAATTGGACTGTGTAATACTAATTACAGGTTCGCAATCAGAAAAAAACACATGTGACAAAATTATGAACGAACTAAACTCATACAATCTAGCCGGTAAATTAACTCTCGAAGAGTTAACTGCAGTTATCGAGAAAAGTGACATGTTAATTGCAAATTCAACCGGACCAATTCACATAGCAGCAGCTCTTGGCAAGAATGTTGTCGGTTTCTATCCAAAAATCAAAGAATGTTCAGTTGAAAGATGGGGACCTTACACTGATAAGAGTATAATCTTTTCACCATCAATTGATTGTAAAAATTGCACAAGAGAACAATGTGAAAAATTGGATTGTATGAACAGTATTGATATTGATAATGTTTATTCGGAAATCAAAAATCTATTGAATTGAGTCTATCATGAAAAAGCTAATACTACATATTATATATTTTACACTTTTATTAACCGTATCTGTAAATGCCGATGATTTCAGAAAAATAGAAAACAAAGCATTTCGAGAAGGTGAAAAATTAACGTTTGATGTTAAGTATGGTTTTGTAACTGCAGGTATTGCAGAAATGGCGATTCCAAAAATCAAAAAATTAGCCGGTAGAGATGTTTACCATGTTACGTTTAGAGTCAACACAGTTCCGGCCTTCGATCCGTTTTTTATTGTTAGAGATAGATACGAAACATTTATTGATGTCGAAGGAATTTTCCCTTGGAGATTTGAACAGCACATTAGAGAAGGAAATTATACTAAAGATTTCTCGGCGTTTTTTGATCAGCGAAATGGTTCGGCCAAAACAACCGGCGGTACTTTCGAAATTCCAAAGTATGTTAACGATATAATGTCAGCTTTTTATATCACACGTACTTTTGATTTCAGCGGAATGAAAAAAGGCGACCGGTTCAACTTAGAAAATTTTTATAACGATAAAGTTTATCCGCTTGATGTTGTTTATCACGGAAAAGAAAGAATAACAGTTGATGCCGGTACTTTTGATTGTATTATAGTTGAACCACTTGTTAAGGAAGGCGGTTTGTTTAAGAACGAAGGTAACATAATTATTTGGTTATCCGATGATGAACTTAAAGTGCCGATCAAAGTAAAAACAAAAGTAATAATCGGTTCAATTGATTCGGAATTGACTGCCTATGAAGGACTTGCCGGTGAATTTACCTCTAAAGTAGATTAGTTAATCTTACTAAATTTTAATAGAGAATTTTACCTCTTTTTCTTACCTTTGATTCCATATGAGTGAAGAATTCCGCAATTTTGAAGATCCTCCCGAAAAAGAGGATCAATTCAGAAATAATATTGAACCAACCATGTCGCCAATCGCCGCGGCGTTCACGGGTCTAATTGTGGTTTTTGTTCTCTACCAAATTGGCGGTAGTCTCTTAACTCTCCTAATATTTGGATTAGACCTTGAATCCGCGAATGTTAACGCGATGCGATTGATGACAATCGGTGGACAAGTAATGTTTATACTTCTCCCCGCACTCATGTTTGCAAAACTAGTTTATGAAGATGTTGGAACAATTATTCGTTTTAAACTTCCAACAGTAAAAGAAGTTTTTGCTTTTGTATTTGGATTAATCCTCATTGCACCGCTTCTTCAAAGTTATCTTTACCTACAAAATTATTTACTTAATCTTCTTGCCCAAAAAATTCATATTATTCAAGTAATTAAAAATTTATTGGATAGTTTAGATAAACTGGTAACAGAAACTTATTCCGAACTTTTAAGAAGCGATACAATTTTTGAAGCATCATTTATAATTTTTGTCGTAGCAGTAGTTCCCTCTATTTGTGAAGAAGTTTTCTTTAGAGGTTATGTTCAGAAAAGTTTTGAATTTAGAATAAAACCGATTTGGGCGGCTTTTGTAACTGCAATCTTTTTTGCATTATATCATTTTAATCCCTACGGATTGATTGCATTATTTGCACTCGGATTTTTCTTCGGTTATTCAGCATATAAAAGTGAATCTATTTTTATTCCTTTAATTCTGCATTTCTTAAATAATCTTATAGCAATTATTTCCTTTTTCATTGTCGGTGATGATGAATTTTTGCAATCAACTGCCGCTGATCCGGCAGATCTTGGAATTAACATATTTTTCTTTCTTTTCTTTCTGTTGCTATTCTTGGTTTATATTTATATTCTAAACAAGAATTACGATAAACTCTCAAAAAAGAAGGAGTCGTTATGATATGTCCAAATTGTGAATGTGAATATGTTGAGACAGTTACAACTTGTCCTGATTGCGGTGTTGAACTTGTTACTAAGGATGTATTCGAAGGACATCTTGTTCATCATTCGGATTGGCTTGTAGTTTATACAACTGATGAGATTTATAAAGCCGAAATGTATAAAGCCAACCTTGAAGGTGCCGAGATTGATGCATTAATTCTTGGACAAAAGGATAGAAATTATCCAACCGTTGGTGATCTTTCCGTCATAAAAATTTTAGTAAAAAAATCCGATGCTGAAACAGCTATTGAAATTATTAATGATATTAATTCTCGAACAGACGAGAGTGAAGAAGAATAATGTCGGGTAACAAAACCGGAACAAGAATAATTGTCTCAGTTGCTGCTATTCCTTTTATCGGATTAGCCGCTTATTTCGGCGGATTACTTTTTTTGATTTTTGTTCTGGGAATTGCTCTTATTTCTTTTTTTGAATTTTCAATTTTAGTCAAAAGCAAAGGTACAAATCCAAATTTAATTTTTGGATTAACTTCGGTCGTCTTAATTTTATTGAATGTCTATTTTGAGTGGCTTGATTTTTACATTCTCATCCTTTTGATTTCATTTATTTTATTGATAGTCGAATTATATAGAGATAATAATTCTGCAATATTAAATTTAGGAAGTACATTTCTCGGCATTTTTTACATTGGAGTATTTTCCGCTTCTTTATTAAGCATTAGAGAGTTGTTTAATTTTTCAAATCAATTATATGAACAAGGTGGATTGTTAATCATTGCTTTGTTTGTAACTATCTGGATTTGTGATTCAGCTGCTTTTTTTCTTGGAACTGCATTCGGTAAACACAAACTTTTCCCGCGAGTGAGTCCTAAGAAAAGTTGGGAAGGTGCAATTGCCGGATTTATTTTTTCAATTCTCACAATGATAGCGGCTCACTTCATACTTTTGGATTTCCTCTCACTTGTTGATTCATTTATAATCGGTACAATTGTTGGAACAGTTGGACAAATTGGGGATCTAATTGAAAGTCTGATTAAACGAGATGCGAACGTGAAAGATTCTTCGGCTTTAATACCAGGTCACGGCGGTGTATTTGATAGATTCGATTCTCTTTTATTCAGCGCACCGGCAGTTTATGTTTACCTTATTTATACAATGCAGTTATAATTCCCCACTAAACTTATTGCCCGATATTTCCTTAAATTAGTGACTTAAAAATTCTTGGTAGAATGAAAGAAAATAAAATAAATATAATTACGCTTGGCTGTTCTAAAAACACTGTAGATTCTGAGAGATTGATGAAACAGCTAAACGCAAATAATTTTGAATTAGTTAAAAATAGTGACGATGCCGATTCAATTGTCATAAACACATGTGGATTTATTGATGCGGCTAAAGAAGAATCAATCAATACAATTTTACAAGCTGTGGAATTAAAGAAAAAAGGTAAGATTAAAAAAGTTGTAGTTGCCGGCTGCTTATCCGAACGATACATGGATGATCTTGTTAAAGATATCCCGGAAGTTGACAAGTATTTTGGAACCGAAGATTATGAAGGTGTCGTTAAGGAATTCGGCGGTAATCTAAAATATGAACTACTCGGCGAAAGAATTGTTTCTACACCTAAACATTATGCTTATCTAAAGATAAGTGAAGGATGCGATAATCCATGTTCGTTTTGCGCAATTCCTTTAATGCGCGGCGGTCATAAATCAAAACCGATGGAACAATTATTAAAAGAAGCCGAAAGCTTAGCTAAAAATGGGGCGAAAGAAATAATAATCATCGGTCAAGATACAACCGATTACGGGAAGGATATTTATCAAAAAAGAAATCTATCGGAACTATTAAATCGCCTAAGTGATATCAATGGAATTGAATGGATCAAACTTTTATATGCTTATCCTTCTCATTTCCCGAATGATGTAATTGAAACAATTGCAGAAAACCCAAAAGTCTGCAAATATTTGGATATGCCGCTCCAGCACATTTCTGACAATGTTCTTCGTTCTATGCGCAGAGGAATTAGTTCAAGAAGAACAAAAGAGCTCCTTTATAAAATCAAAGAAAGAATTCCTGATATAACTTTAAGAACGACTTTTATTGTAGGATATCCCAACGAAACAGAAAAGGAATTCCAAGAACTTTATGATTTTGTTAAAGATATTGAATTCGATAGAATGGGAGTTTTTAATTATTCAATAGAAGAAACAACCACAAGTTTTATTTTAGGTGATCCTTTTTCCCTAAAAGAAAAGGAAAGAAGAAAAGACGAACTGATGAATCTTCAACAAAAAATTTCGTTATCTAAAAACGAAAAGCTGGTTGGCAGAAAAATTCGTGTGCTTATCGATGATATTGAAGATCAACATTATATTGCACGAAGTGAACGAGATGCTCCAGAAGTTGACGGAGAAGTAATTATTGATCCGAATGGAAAATATTTAACACCGGGTAATTTTTATGAAGTTGACATTTATGACTGTAATGAGTATGATTTATTTGCAAAACATTCCGGTAATGGGGGAAAATAAACATGAAGAACTTATTATTCATATCGCTTATAATTTCATTTTTTCTAACAATTAATGCACAGGAAGATAAAAGTAAAAAACAAATTTATCCTTCGGCCCCAAACTTTAATCTGGATTTTTTAAATTACAAAAGTGATGAAACCGGTAAATCTAGGGTTGATCTCTTTGTACAAGTTCCTTATACAAACATTCAATTCGTTAAAGTAGATGATAAATTTGTCGGGAAATATTCGGTTAATTTGACAATGTTTAATGAGGATAAGAGCAATATTATCAGTAATGATATATGGGAGGAAGTTGTAACTGCAAATAGTTTCAATCAGACTTCCACTTCAAAAAATTTCAATTTGAGTTTAAGATCATTTCAACTTGCACCGGGTAATTATTTCGTCAGATGTATCGTTGAAGATGTAGATTCCAAAAGAAATGTAACGAGCGAACATACGTTGGAAGTAATGCCATTTGATACTCAAGTTAGTATAAGCGATCTCTTATTAATTACAGAACTTGTTGAAACCGAAAGTGGTAAAAGAATCGTTCCTAATATCTCCCAAACTGTTGAAAGTATGGACGAAGTTATAAACTTCTATTATGAACTTTATTCCGACGAAGAAAAAGATATTAAGATTGAGTATGGGATACGGGATAAAAACGAAAACCAAAATTACACTCATACCATTGAGAAAAAATTGTATAAAGGTACTAACGAAATTTATGGTTCTCTTCAATATCCGTCTTTTACTTTTGGCGAGTATGAATTAGTTGTTAAAGTGACAAACCTAAACGATTCATTAATAGCCGGTATAGGGAAATCATTTTATGCAAGAGTTATCGGGATTCCGAGAAGCATAACTGATCTTCAAAAAGCTATTGACCAAATGTTATATATTGCCGAATCTAGTGAAATAAATCATATTATGAATTCCGAATCTTTTCAAGAAAAGTTGGAAAGATTTTTAGAATTTTGGGAAGTTAAAGACCCGACTCCAAACACTAAAGTTAACGAAGCGATGCTTGAGTATTATAGACGAATAGATCATGCAAATAGAAATTTTGAGGCTTATAGACGAGAAGGCTGGCAAACCGATATGGGAATGGTCTATGTTTCACTTGGTCCACCCGATTATATTGATAGACATCCTTTCGCCGTTGATTCAAAACCATACGAAGTCTGGGATTACTACAATCTTAATCGTCAATTTGTATTTATTGATTACACCGGATTCGGTGATTACCGTTTAGTAAACAGAGACTACCGAGATCTTAACAGATATAGATACTAGAATAAATGATATTAACTGTTACACCAAATCCGCTGCTTGAACGAAGATTGATATTCAATTCAATTACGCAAGGTGCAATTAACCGAAGTCAAAAAGAAATACTTTATGCCGGCGGTAAAGGTATCAACGTTAGTCGGCAGCTAAACAGACTTGGAATTAAAAATCTTGCACTTACATTCCTCGGTGGTAACAACGGTAAATTATTACGAAGAGCTTTAGAGACCGAACAAATCAATTTTAATGCGGTAAGTACTAAAGACGAAACTCGATACGCTGCTGTTACTATTTATAATGAGAAAAAAGAACTGACCTCATATTTTTCACCCAATTCAGAAATAAGTGAACGTGAAGTTGATGAGTTTATTAACAAATTTGATAAGGCAATTCAAAATTGTTCCATTGTTTTATTTGCCGGAAGTTCACCGAACAATTCAACCAATCGAATTTTTATTGAAGGAATTGAACTTGCAAATAAGTACGATAAAATTTCCATTGTGGACACTTATGGTGAGCATTTGCCAGAATGTATAGACTTATCCCCTTTTGCAATTCATAATAATAAAAGAGAAATTGAATCTTCGTTAGATGTTAATCTTCATGATGAAAAAGCAATAATGGAATTTCTAGACTCACTTTATGCAAAGAATGTAAAGATGGCATTTATAACTGACGGTGAAAAGGATGTGTATTCCTCAAAATTCGATTTTCATTTCAAAACGACCCCGCCTAAAGTAAATGCAATTAATTCTATGGGAAGTGGTGACGCATTTGTAGCCGGAATAATTTATGGTATAGAACAAGCTTTGGTTTATAATGATTTTATGAAGCTAGCCGTTGCACTCGGTGCACTTAATACAGAAAGTTTTGAAGCCGCGAATGTTGAGTCGGCAAAAGCCAAAGAACTAGCAGAAATTATAAGTATTGAACCGGTCGGCAAGAAAATGAAATTGATAGATGATTCACCAAACTATTAAATATGCTTCAATATTTCTTCTTGTAATACTCACTCTTCAATCACAACCTGTTGGTTCTATAGAAATTTCCGGCAATCAGAAATTCCCTTCATCAGAATATTTAAGCTGGATTTCAATCAATAGCGGCACACCTAATTTTGTGGGAATTGTTGATACAATCACTTCTAGAATCTTCTCCAATCTTAATGACAGAGGCTACTTCTCTTCAGAAATTACAAAAATTGATTCCGCGATTAATTCCGATTCTTCACTCACTTATAAAATTGAAATCGATGAAGGAAATCCCTCTTATTTCAGCAAGTTTGAGATTTCAAATCTGAGCGTTCACGATTCATTAATTTTTTATTCAGAACTAGATTTCTTGATTGGCGAAATTTTTAATAAGACAGAATTTGAATCAGCCATTTCAAATATACTTGATGAATACGAAAACATTGGTTTTCCCTTTGCTAAGATTTCAATCAATTCAATGACTTTTTCTGAAATTGAAGACGAAAGTCTAGTAACAATAAAGTTAACTTTAGAAAAGAATGAGAAAAGTACAATCGACAAGGTAGAAATAATTGGGAATGATAAAACCAATAATCAAGTAATTATTCGTGCTGCAAGAATTTTTCCGCCGGAATTATACTCACAAGATAAAGTTGAATCAATTCCGAAGAAGTTAAATAGACTTAGATTTTTTGAACAAGTCAATACACCGGGCTATTATTTTAACAGCAGCAATGAAGGAGTTCTGCAAATTACAGTTCAGGAAAAAGAGACGAATAATTTTGACGGAATTGTAGGATACGTTCCAGGTAATGAAAATGAAACCGGATACTTCACCGGGTTTCTAAATATTAGTTTAAGAAATTTATTCGGAACCGGGAGAGCCGCTGCATTTAAATGGCATAAAGAAAATCGGAATTCTCAAGAACTCGAAATTAAATATATGGAACCGTGGATTCTGGGTTATCCATTTAATATTGGTCTGGGATTTTTTCAACGAAAGCAAGATACAACTTATGTCCAAAGCAAGTTTGATGGATCAATAGAATTTTTAGCCACGGATGATATCTCCGCAAGTTTACTTTTTTCAACCGAATCAATTGTTCCGACCGAAAATAAGAATTCATTTTTTACGGTTTATAACGCAAGTATACTTTCCACAGGTATTCAGCTTTCAATCGATAGCAGAGATGATGTTTATGCTCCAACCGAGGGAATATATTTTGTCAATTCATATTTATACAGTAAAAAATCAATTAACGGTCCGGCACAGTTTATCACCAGTGATACAAAGACCGAAATAAACTTGCAGCGGTTAACATTAGATTTTTCTTATTTCTATGAAATATTTAACAGACAAGTTATTGCCGCCGGAGTTCATGCACGAGAAATGCGGGGTGACTTTTTTGAAATCAGCGACTATTACATGCTCGGCGGAACTACAACATTAAGAGGATATCGCGAAAATCAATTTCTCGGGAATCGAACTTTTTGGTCGAACTTGGAATATAGATATTTACTCACGCCTCGCACTTATGCGTATTTATTTTTTGATACTGGTTATTATTTAAGAAATGCTGATGAGTCAAAAGGTTTAATTGAATTATCCGAATTTAAATATGGGTACGGACTGGGATTAAATTTAGAAACCGGTTTGGGAATTTTAGGTGTTAGTTTTGCGCTCGGTGAAGGTGATTCATTTAGTCAAGGAAAAATCCATTTTGCAATAGTGAATGAGTTTTAATTACACTACATAGACTTTTGCCACATCAATTATTAATGATGGTTTTTTTGCTAAGGCAGTTACAAAAAATTTGCCTAGAGTTCTTTTTTCTTTTGGTATTCTTAATAACTTTTCGATTATATCGTTAAACTCTTCATCCGATAAATTAAAAATTCCTTCTTTCAATCGATCAAATATTAGATGAGATTTTCCTCTTTCTTTCATCCATTTATCACGGTACTTATCTATTAATTTTAGATTATTACTTTTGATCGCTTTCCCTGCAATTTCGCCGGCAACTTTACCGCCAATCATTCCGCTTCCAATTCCTCCTCCGGTAAGCGGATTAACTTGACGTGCCGCATCTCCGACAAGCATTATTCCATCACCTGAAATTCTTTCTAATGTTAATGCACACGGCACACCTCCGGCAACTTGTGTTAATACAGATGCATTGGGATAAAACCGTTCCATGTTCTCGTTTAGGTAAGAAAGTGCAGATCGTTTCTTCCCTGTATCACCGCTTACACCCAAACCTATATTTGCAGTCTTATCACCTTTTGGGAAAACCCAAAAATATCCGCCCGGTGCATAATTGGAACCGAGGTAAAAATAAAGGGTATGTGAATCAACATTATTAATATTCGCTGCAGTAACTTGAAAACAAGCTTCCATTTCTCGAAAATCAATATGAGTTTTGATTCCCGCCCATCTTCCGACTCTAGATTCAACTCCATCAGCTCCGATAACTATTTTTGATCTAATCTCAATTTGTTCACCTTGAAATTCAGCCTTCACTCCGCAAACTTTTTCACCTTTAAGAATTAATCCGTTTACATAAACTCTGGTTTGTATGTGAGCCCCGGCTTCGGTTGCAAGTTTTCCAAGTTCATAGTCAAAAATTCTTCGTTCTAATACGTAACCGTTCTCTTCATCAAATTCTATTACAACTTCTTTTCCATTCGGAGAAATAAACGCGTACTTATTTATTTTGGCGGCAATCCATTTATCGTTTGGTTCTATAAACTGCACTACATTTCTTTTCGAAATAGCTTCGGCGCATCTGACGGGATAACCAACATCTCTATCTTTTTCGAGAACGAGTACATCGACTCCTTGCATGGCGGCATATCTCGCAGCAACAGTTCCGGCAGGACCAGCACCAACAACAATTATATCGTATTCTTTCTTTAACATAGTATCCTTTTACTTCAGAAATCCTTCTTTATTAAATTTGATTACTTCAATCGGACAAGCCCAAATACACTTTGAACAATTTGTGCAATTCTCATCTATTATTCTTATTTCGGCTTCTTTCAATTCGATTGCATCATCAGGGCAGACGCCAACACAACACCCACAGAAATCGCATTTGTTAGGAAGGATTTCTATCATCAATTTAGCGCCGGTTTTTGCAATTCGATACATCGTTGCCTTTCTTTAAATAAGATAATTAATGCGAAAATATATAATTATTTATTACTTTAACAAACATTGATCTTATCTTTGTAACAATATTATAGCATAATTAATGAAATTGATAGCAATTATAAAAATTATTCGCCCCATAAACCTAATAATTACTTTTTTGTCAGTTATTATCTCGGCTGTAATTTCTGCTTCATTTGATTCTTTATCATTAATTGTAATTCTAACAGCTCTCTCAGTTACATTTTCATTTGCCGCAGGTAATGTGATAAATGATGTAATAGATTTCGAAATTGATAAAATTAATCGTCCCGAACGTGTTCTCCCGCTTGGATTGATGTCACTAAAATCCGCCAAAGGATTATACTTTATAACCGTTGGAATTTCATTACTACTTTCAGCTTTAGTAGCCGTAGAGATATTAGTTATTATGATTTTCCTCAACTTATTATTATTACTTTATTCAACAAATCTGAAGAGAATAATTTTACTTAGTAATTTTGTTGTCGCATTTGCGACTGCTTTTCCTCTAGTTCTTGGTGGAATTGTAGTTGAGAATTTTTTCGGCGGATTAATACCTGCCGGTTTTGCATTTTTTACTAATTTCATAAGAGAAATAATAAAAGACTCCGAAGACATAAAAGGTGACAGCATAATCGGTGTTAAAACTTTTCCGCAAAAATTTGGATTGGATTTTTCGGTTGCATTAATAATCTCATTAATAATACTATTAATTGTAATTGATATGCTTCCATTTTTTTACAGAATTTATTCTGCTGAATATTTTGTATTAATAACCATTTTGGTTAATCCGCTGTTTGTCTATGTAATAAAACTACTGTATAACAACAAGGAATTGGCAACATTAAGACGAGCAAGTAACCTTATTAAGATTAATATGATGCTTGGGTTACTTGCGATTTTAATCGGGGCATAATGAAAGACTTTGATAATAAATTTTATTCTGAACAGGTCAAGATAATCTGCGGTGTTGATGAAGCCGGGCGTGGTCCGCTTGCTGGTCCCGTTGTTGCTGCAGCGGTCATATTTAAAAACGGGAAAATCATTCCGGGAATAAATGATTCCAAAAAACTAGATGAAAAAACCCGCGAAAGGCTTTTTACTGAAATTGTTGCAAATGCCGTTTCATTTGGAATCGGAATTGTCGACCACACAAAAATTGACGAAATAAACATCTTAAACGCTTCCCTTCTCGCAATGAAAATTGCAGTTGAAAAATTAGAGATAGAGCCTCATCTTATTTTGATTGACGGCAACAAAACATTCCCTTCTAGTGTTCAGACACAAGCCATTGTAAAAGGCGATTCGAAATCGTATTCAATTGCGGCAGCTTCAATTTTAGCAAAGGTTACACGCGATAGAATAATGAAGAAAGAAGCAGAAAAATTTCCACATTACTCATGGCACACGAATAAAGGTTATCCGACAAAAGCACATATAAAAGCAATTCAAAAATATGGTGTTTGTTCGCTTCATCGTAAAACATTTTTAACACGGATATTATCAAAAGAAGAGCAATTAGTTTTAGTTGAGAATTAATTATGTCCGACTCAAAACAAAAAGCAGGCAATTATGGTGAAGAACTTGCGGTAAAATTTCTTAAAGAAAAAGGATTTGAAATAGTTGAAAGAAATTATCGCTACGGCAAGGGTGAAATTGATATTGTTGCAATGGATAAAAACGAATTGGTTTTTGTCGAGGTTAAGTACAGAAATAATCTTGAATACGGTCCACCCGAATATGCTTTAACTAAATCAAAACAAAGACAAGTTCGTAAAATCTCAGAACTCTACATTATAGAAAAAAATCATGAATTGAATTTCGAAAATGCCAGAATTGATGTAATTGCAATACTCAATTTGCCAAATGAAAAACCTGATATAAATCACATAGAAAATGCATTTTAGTTTTATTCATTTTCTTAATTATATAATAGATAAATACTTTCCGATTTATTTTATATTTTAGCGTATAATTAGTCCGGCGGAAAAATTATCATATGAATCTTCCTGAAATAAAATTCAAAAAGAGACCAACTCCATCTGAAGCAATCTATACTTTTTTTACTTCGTTGACGGGGTTAACTATTTTTATTATAGAATTTTTCAAGCAATTTCTAATTCCGCCATACGAAATTTCCGAAATCAAAAAGCACATGGATGAGTTGGGTGTAAAAACACTTGGTATTGTCAGTATAACCGGATTCATTATTGGATTAGTTTTAGCTCTACAAAGCTGGCCTGTACTTGCAAGATTTGGTGCAACCGATTT
>QZJX01000063.1 GCA_003599395.1 Ignavibacteriales bacterium
CAAGCGGATGATATTGATCATACATTCTATGATTTGGTCTTTCGGATTGCATGGTAAAACCGTAGAGTTGACGAGATAGACCAACTGAAAAATCACAAATATCAATCATTTCTTGAACTTCGCCTAAACCTTCTTGCAAAGATTTACCCATTTCGTATGAGACTAATTTGCCAAGCGGTTCTTTGAATTTTCGTAATTGTTGTCCTACAAGTCTAACAACTTCACCTCTTTTGGGTGCGGGTATTCTTCTCCACTTTAGAAATGCTTCATGAGATATTTTTGCAACGGTTTCATAATCTTCTTCCGATGCTTGATAAACTGTCGCGATATGCTTTCCATCAACCGGTGATTTGACGTCTAATTTGTCACCTGATTTTTGCCCATACCACTTTAATCCAGTAGATGCACCAAGATTCTCATCTTTAATTCCAAGTACTTTTAAGAAATCCATTTTTTCCTCCATATCAAAATCATTTAAATGATGATTTGATTCCGGTTTGTTTCATTATTGATAATAAGTTTATTTTTTTCATTTTGTTTTCGATATCAACTTGCACATCAGCAAAGAGATTTAAAAAATATTTATTAAATGTCTGCGAAACATTTTTCTGTTTACCGCCATTTTTGTTTACATCTAAATGGAATGCTTTTCTGTCTTCAATAGCACAGTAAATCTCTTGAAGATGCAAAACTTTCGGATCTTTATTTAATAAAAATCCTCCACTTGTACCCTGCGTACTTTTTACGATGTCACTTTTAGTCAGCAAAGACATCAATCTTCGCAGCTTCGATGCATTTGTTCCAATATATTCTGCGATCTGCGAACTGTTCTGTGGAATTGGATGTTTGGATGCTAAATAACTTAACGCTTTGACTGATGTTGATAATTTTGTAGATGCTGACATAATTTTCTTTATTTGTTACAGTAAGTGTAACATATTCAGAATTGAAAGGCAAGTCATTATTGTGTAACGATCATCCATGGTCGAATATTTTGGACTAACAAATTTATGGGTAAGCGACGAGGGATCGTCGCTTTACAGAAGTTTAATCGATCCAATCGATTGAAGAATCTTTTGATATTCAGTATCAAAGAAATTTTTTCGGGAAGTGTATTCGAATTGAATTATCTCATTAAATTTATTCTGGAAAACAATTCTCTTTGATACGATTGTTCCTCTATCTATAGAAAATTGCGTGAATTTTATTCCGTCTTTACTAAATTGATCGATTTCATAATCTGTTTCAATACTCTTTTTTGATACTAATATTTGGGAATAATAATTCATCACACTCGGATTGTTAACTAACGAATCGGGAGGAATAACTTTACCTAAACTCAAAACCGAATTTGTAGAATCATCAAAGTAGACGTAACTTGGACTAAAAATAAAATCACCATCAAATCCTTTGGTATTTCCTCTTCCTTCAATTCTTTTCGAAATCTCTGTATTTCGCAAATCCCATTTTATTGGCGAGGCAAAAGTAATTCCTAGATCAAAATCGGTTGTTTTGGGAGATAAAAATGAGTTTTCCTGAGAGAAGAATATTTTTGATGGGATCTTGTCCTCATCACAAGAACTAAACAATAAAATGAAAAGTAGTGTAATTAATATGTAAAAATATCGTTTCACATTCGTATCAAAATTAGAACTAAATATAAGAATATTTTTTTGATATTGACTTGCCGGAAGTTAATTTATAAGTTTCAATCAAACAAATAGGTTATTTATGCAGCATTACAAAGATTTCCATAAAATAACCGGATTAAAATCCCTCAAAAGTTACGTAGTTTCCCGCTTCGAACACGTATTCTAATCCTCATAACATAAGTACCAAATTCAATTAGTTCTCACGATTTACAAAGAATTAATTCTTTTTATTTATAAAAGCGGAGTAAAAATGAACAATGAAACTCTTAAACAGAGCGAAGAAATTGTAAAAGCCGAAGATGTTCACAAAATTATCAGTCAAAGAATGTTAGCCGATGGAATGAAATTAGTCCTTGATTTGGAAAACAGCCATGATTTAAAAATAGTCGATGCAAGAAACGGTGATGAGTATTTGGACATGTTTTCATTTTTTGCTTCTTCCCCACTTGGATTGAATCATCCAAAATTGAACAACGAAGATTTTATTAGCAGAATCGGAAAAGCAGCATTGACAAAACCCTCAAACTCTGATGTTTATACGAAAGAAATGGCTCACTTTGTTAAAACATTTAGTGAAGTAGCCGTGTCGGATCATTTCAAACATTTGTTTTTCATCGCCGGTGGTTCACTCGCTGTCGAGAACGGATTGAAAACTGCATTCGATTGGAAAATCCGAAAGAATTTTGAAAAAGGTTATAAAGAAGAAAAAGGAACTCAAGTAATTCATTTTAAGGATGCATTTCACGGTAGATCAGGTTACACAATGTCATTAACCAATACCGATCCGAATAAGATAATGTACTTCCCGAAATTCAATTGGCCGAGAATAACAAATCCAAAAATCAAATTTCCATTGGATGATAACTTAAAAGAGATAATCAAGTTAGAAGAAATTGCGATAAATGAAATTTATGAGGCTATAAAATATAACGAAGATGATATTGCTGCAATTATTGTTGAACCGATTCAAGCTGAAGGTGGTGATATTTTCTTTCGAAAAGAATTCTTTATAAAACTAAGAGAAATTGCAGACGAGAACGATATCATGTTGATGTTCGATGAAGTTCAAACCGGAATTGGTTTGACCGGGAAAATGTGGGCTTATGAGCATTATGTAAAACCGGATATAGTTGCTTTCGGGAAAAAAATGCAAGTCTGCGGAATTATGGTAAGCGACAGAGTTGATGAGGTCGAAAACAATGTCTTCCATAAATCAAGCCGAATAAATTCCACTTGGGGCGGAAACTTAGTTGATATGGTTCGCTCTCAGAAATTTTTAGAAATTATTCATGAAGAAAATCTGGTTGAAAATTCAAAAGTAGTTGGTGAATATCTACTACATAACTTGCAAGAATTACAAATTCAATTTCCTGATTTAGTTTCACAAGCACGCGGACTTGGATTAATGTGTTCGTTTGATCTCCCGACTCCGGATATAAGAAATAAATTCCTCGATGAATTGTACAATAATAAAGTTCTTATGTTGGGTTGCGGGAAAAGATCGGTAAGATTCCGTCCACCTCTAAACGTTGCCGAAAAACATATTGATGAGGCGGTAAGTATCATTAAAAAAGTACTTGCAAAGATTTAACTGAAGAGATTCCCGCTTTCGCGGGAATGACATAAAAAATTAGTCATCCCCACATATTTTTAGTGGGGATTTTTTTTCATATCAACAAAAACATTATTCACTTCCCTTTTTTATATTCACTCTGTGAAAAAATATTTTATTGTTTTAATAATTCCATACTATTTATTCTCTCAGCCGCTTGATGAAAGCGTCAGCAAGTTATCGGAATATATTATCTCACCGCATTTTGAAAATATAATAAGAGTCAACAATGATATTGATGCCTTGGATTCATTATTTATTGAAGCAGTTAAATATCAGAATGGTGATGTTTCGGAAACCTTATTAACTGTAGCGTTTTCGGCATTGGCTTTTCAATATTTACCGATCAAAGTACCCATTATTGGATTGAAACTTGAACTCCCACTTTCTCATGTTGACGAAAAGTTATTTCAAAAAAAAATTGATAATCTACCTAAAAACCTATTCTTTAATTCACCGAAAAGTAAATTCGGAGATAAAGATAAGATTGCTCATTTCTTTGGAAGCGCTTATTTATCGAATACAGTAACATTATTCAAACTTTCCAAATTTATGGGTATCTTTGTTGAGTTTTTCGAAGCAGCTTTTAAAGTGGAAGGTTTTCTTGATTACCGCGATATGAAAATTAATAATCTCGGTGAACTATACGGAATTGCACTAAGAGAAAATCAAAACTTGTTGCCTTCAGAAATATTAAGAGTTTATAATTTATTTTACTTTCGACTAACCAACTGAGTTATATATGTCAACAATATTAATTATCGATGATGAACGAGAGATATGTGAAAGTATTAAAATGATTCTGGAATACGAAGATTATGAAGTAGATTACACAACATCATCAAATGAAGGAATAATAAAGTTAAAAGACAGCGAGTACGATGCTCTTCTGCTTGATATCCAAATGCCCGAGAAAAACGGATTTGAAGTTTTAAAATGGATTCAAGACCAACACATTTCTATTAAAGTGATAATGATCTCCGCACACAGTAGTTTGGAAAATGCAATTAAAGCAACAAAATTGGGTGCATTCGATTTTGTAGAAAAGCCAATTGATCGTGATAAGATCTTAATTAGCGTACGAAATGCCGTTGAACAATCATCATTGCTTAAGGAAAACAAAAAACTTAAGGATGATCTTGGTGATGAAGATAATATTCTAGGTTCAAGTCCCGCTATAAAAAATATCTTAGAAACGATCAAAAGGGTTGCACCAACTGATGCTAGAATTTTGATAACCGGTGAAAACGGTACAGGCAAGGAACTTGTCGCAAGAGCTATTCATAAATACGGAAGCAGAACCAAAAAAGATTTAGTTGAAGTAAATTGTGCCGCAATTCCAAACGAACTAATTGAATCGGAATTATTTGGGCATGAAAAAGGTTCATTTACCGGTGCAATAAAACAAAGAATCGGAAAATTTGAGCAAGCATCAGGTGGTGATCTTTTCTTGGATGAAATCGGGGATATGAGTATTCAAGCGCAGGCAAAAGTTTTACGAGCAATCGAAGACGGCAAAATTGAACGTGTCGGTGGCGGTACCAAAATTTCGGTCGATGTAAGAATAATTTCGGCTACAAATAAAGATCTCAAAAAAGAAATTGAAGAAGGTAATTTCCGTGAAGATCTTTTCCATAGATTAAATGTAATTCCGATTAATATTCCTCCGCTTCGAGAACGAAAAGAAGATATTCCAATTTTGATCGAACACTTTACAAAGAAGATTTGCGAAAAAAATAAATTCCCGCATAAAAAATTCGATAAAAAAGCCATTGAACTTTTTGAAAAATTACCATGGACCGGTAATGTTCGTGAACTTCGAAATTTAGTTGAACGGATTGTTATTATGGTACCGCAAGAAGAAATTGGCGAAAAGGAAATTATAAATCTTATTCCCCATTCCGATTCAAAAATGGATGATATTTTAAGTGTTACAAATTCCTTTCAAGAATTTAAGGAAAAAGCTGAAAGAGCTTTTATCTTGAAACAACTTGAAACAAATAGCTGGAACATTAGCAAAACCGCAGATGTTTTAGGAATTCAAAGAAGTCATTTATACAGCAAAATGAAAAAATACGAAATTGAAAAAGGGAGCGACTAATGAGCACCATTTTTTCAAAAATAATTAACAAAAAAATTCCGGCGGATATAGTTTATGAATCAGATTCGGTTTTAGCTTTCCGTGATATCAATCCAAAGGCACCTGTTCATATTCTAATTATACCTAAGATTGAAATTCCTAAAGTCACAGATATTAAAGGTTCGGAGCATGCTCGATTATTGGGAGAAATGTTTGATGCTGCAAATAAAATTGCTGAAGATGAAGGAATCTCCGAAGATGGTTTTAGACTTGTAATGAATTGCGGAAATAACGGCGGACAAGAAGTATATCACTTACACATGCATTTACTTGGCGGCAGACAAATGAATTGGCCTCCGGGTTGAGAGGGCAAAAATTTGCAATTAAAAGCCCAACCCCGATTAATCGGGGTTGGGTTTTTGCATATTATTTCAAAGCTTTATCAGCTATATCAGTCCGGTAGGTTATTCCTTTAAAATTAATTTTCGATAAGGCATCGTAAGCTATTTGTTTAGCTAATGTTAAATTGTTTTCTTTTATAAAAGAAGTAACACCTAAAACACGTCCGCCATTTGTGACAACTTTATCATCTATTTTTTTAGTGCCAGCGTGATATACTATTATATTATCTTGCCTTAAGTCCAATCCGGTAATCCCAAATCCTATTTCATATTTATCGGGATAACCTTTGGAAGCGGCGACAACACAAACAGAACTTCCACCATTATAATTAACCGATGATTGATCAATCTTTCCAATCGCCGAAGAATACAATAATTTTAGAAAATCACCTTCAAGAAGCGGGAGCACACATTGTGTTTCAGGGTCTCCGAATCGACAATTAAATTCAATTACTTTTGGTCCTTCGTCTGTTATCATCAAACCACAATACAGACATCCATTAAAAAGTCTGTCTTCAATCGCCATTGCCTCAAGTGTCGGAGAAATTATTGATTCTTTTATCTCTGCCATCAAAGAATCTGTAATTAAAGGAGCTGGGGCATATGCTCCCATTCCACCGGTATTTTTTCCTTGATCACCATTTAATGCTCGTTTATGGTCTTGCGATGGTGGTAAAACAAAATATTCCATTCCGTCGGTGAGAACAAATACCGACGCTTCTTCACCCTCGAGAAATTCTTCAATTACAATTGTATGTCCGGATTCACCAAATATATCTTCTTCAAAATATTCATCGATTGTCTTAACTGCTTCTTCTTCAGAATTACAAATTACAACACCCTTTCCGGCAGCTAAACCACTTGCTTTAATTACAGTGGGATAAGTTGTTTTATCTAAATATTTTACAGCTTTATCTTTCTCATTCTTTGTGAATACTTCAAAATCTGCGGTTGGAATTGAATATTTTTTCATTAATTCTTTCGAAAAGGATTTATCTCCTTCAATCATCGCTGCATATTTATTCGGGCCGAAAACTGGGATTTCGTACTTTCTTAATTCATTTGCTAGCCCATCAACTAAAGGCTGCTCCGGACCAATTACAACCAAATCCACATTGTTTGCTTTGCAGAATTCAACTACTTCCCTTTTTTTATTAATATCCAATAAAACCAATTCTGCAAACTTTTCTATACCGGGATTACCGGGAGCACAATATAATTTTGTAAGTTTTGGACTTTCCGAAATTTTATAAGCAAGAGCGTGTTCCCTACCACCGGAACCGATCAGAAGTACATTCATTATTCGGCCTTCAGATAAAATTGAAATTGCTTTGCGAGTTGTTCAGTCAACTTAATTCGGTTATGACGATTAACATATTCTTCATTTGCTGTCGGTAAATTTCCTTTTTTGTATAACTCATTTATCCTAATCAACGAATTCATAATTGCATCAATATCATCAGGTGGTACTATAAACGAAGCTCCATACTCTTCTAAAGCTGTTTTTGCTGCACCGTCAGGGACACAACCTAAAACCGGTTTTCTTGACCCAAAATATTCAAATAATTTACTTGTCGAGATTGTCTCTGCACTCTGAGTTTCTCCAACCATCATCCATAAGACATCGCTTGAAATAATTCTTTGAACCGCATCCTTGTGGGATAAATATCCATGATCCTTTACAAATTCTTGCAAACCTAATCTATTCACTAGTTGTTGATTCTCTTTCCTAAAATAACCGACAAAATGAAGCTCGTAGTTCGCCGCAATATCAGGGCGTTCTTGCGATAATTTCTTAAATGCTTTAATCAAATATTTAGGTGTAATATTCTCATAAAAGATTCCAGAATAAGTCAGAATTAATTTATTATGGGGTTTGGGAATCGGAACTGATTTCTCAAAATCTTCCGGATCAAAACCGTGCGGATAAATCACAACATCGTCAAATGTAAGGAATTGATATTGTTTAATTAATCTCTCTTTAATTCTCCTATTTATCACAATTACTTTGTCAGCTGCTTTAAGAGATTCATACTCTAGTTTCTTGTGCTGCATTTTATGATAAGGTGTAGGCATGAATGAAAACTGATTCCCAAACCATAGATCGCGGTAATCAACTATTAAGGGAAGATCAAATTCCTTTTTTAATTTTGCCGCAGTTACAAATGACGAAAAAGGCGGACATGTTACATAAATAATGTCGAACTTTTCGTTTGACAAAAGTTCTTTGCCTTTTTTATATGCCGAATTGGACCATCCAATTTTATTATCGGGTATGAAGAAAAATTTACTAAGATTACTCAGAGTTTTCCTAATGATTTCTCTCGGAATCTTAACGGTTTTCTTTTTCCCAACATGGTTTGGACCGCTTCCATCTGTCCTTACAATTTTTAATTCTGCGTTTTCGGCTTCTTTTAATAATTCATAATCATGAGCATAATAAGCTGCATCACCGGCGGTAAGTATTGTCGGTTCCCAATTGAATTGTTTTAGATATTTAGCAAATTTTAATGAACGCTGCACGCCGCTTAATCCCATTGGCGGGAAGTAGTATGATATAAAAAGAACTTTGAACATATTGTGAACGATTCCTATTTAACTCGATAGTTTGGCGCTTCTTCGGTAATTACAACATCATGCGGGTGACTTTCACGCAAACCTGCATTGGTAATTTTTACCAATCTACTTTTGGTTTTTAATTCCTTGATATTCTTAGTACCGCAGTAACCCATTGCTGCTTTTAATCCACCAACAAATTGATGAATTGTTTCGGATAATGGACCTTTGTAAGGTACTCTTCCTTCGATACCTTCAGGGACTAATTTTTTGATGTCATCTTCCATGTCTTGGAAGTATCTATCTTTACTTCCCAATTTCATTGCTCCGAGCGAACCCATTCCGCGATACACTTTAAAAGTTCTTCCTTCAAATAAAACTTTTTCTCCGGGTGATTCATCAACACCAGCAAACATTCCGCCCATCATCACAGTATCCGCGCCAGCAGCAATTGCTTTTGCTACATCGCCGGTTTGTTTAATTCCACCATCTGCAATAATTGGAATATTTTTTCCCTTCATCGCTTGTGCTACTTCCATTACCGCGCTGACTTGAGGAACACCGACACCGGCAATTACTCTTGTTGTACAAATCGATCCGGCACCAATACCGACTTTAATTGCATTCACACCTGCATCAACTAAGGCTTTAGCCGCTTCTTTTGTAACAATATTACCGGCAATTAGTTGTAAATTTTTATGTTTTTTTCTGATAGATTTAATTGTTTTTAATACACCTTCCGAATGACCATGAGCTGTATCGACAATAATTGCATCACTTCCGGCATCAATCAATGCTTGAACTCGATCAAGTGTATCTGCTGAAACTCCAACAGCGGCTCCGACTCTCAATCTGCCCATTTCATCTTTACATGCATTTGGGAATTTCTTTTTCTTTGCAATATCTTTAAAAGTAATAAGCCCAATCAAAATTCCGTTTCCATCAACGACAGGGAGTTTTTCAATTCTGTACTTCTGTAAAATTTTTTCTGCTTTTTCTAATGTCGTTCCTTTTGGAGCAGTGATCAGATTATCTTTTGTCATTACATCAAAAACTTTTTGTTTGATGTTGGGTTCGAATCGCAAATCACGATTTGTGAGAATACCAATAAGTTTATGTTTATCATCAACGATCGGAATTCCGGATATTCGATATTTAGCCATCAATTCAAGTGCATCTTCTATTGTTCTATCAGCTTTTAACGTAATGGGTTTATTAATCATCCCGCTTTCAGAACGCTTCACTTTATCAACTTCTTCGGCTTGTCTTGCAATAGATAAATTTTTATGAATAATTCCTATACCACCTTGCGCTGCCATTGCAATTGCCATTCCGGATTCGGTCACTGTATCCATTGCTGCGGAAAGAAATGGAATGTTTAATTTAATTTCCGGTGTAAGATATGATACTATATCAACTTGTCTAGGCAACACTTTTGACTCTGCGGGAAGTAAAAGAATATCGTCAAAGGTCAATCCTTCATATGCAATACGTTTGGAATCCATCTAAATCTCCTTATATTAAAAAGACCGCATAAGCGGTCTAAAAATTAGCTATCGTATGCAGCTAATCCGGTAACATCCTCACCAATAATTAAAGTATGCATTTCATGTGTACCTTCATAGGTATAAACAGATTCAAGATTTGCCGAATGTCTCATCACCGGGTATTCATCTAGGATACCGTTTGCACCGAGAATTTCTCTTGATATACGGGCGATCTCTAATGCTTTTTCACAATTATTTCTTTTTGCCATCGAAACTTGAGTATGTTTTAATTTGCCTTCATCTTTTAATATAGCTAATCTATGATTCAGTAACTGAGCTTTCGTGATTTCGGTCAACATATAAACCAGCTTAGCTTGTGTTAACTGATATCCCGCAATCGGTTTACTGAATTGTACTCTTGATTTTGCATAATTCAACGAACTATCATAACAAGCCATCATAGAACCGGTTACTCCCCATGCAATGCCATATCTTGCTTGGTTTAGACACATTAGTGCGGATTTTAGACCATCTGATTTTGGTAATAAATTTTCTTCGGGAATAATGACATCTTGTAAAATTAATTCTGAAGTTACGGATGCTCTCAATGAATGTTTGCCTTTCATTTCGGGTGAACTGAAACCCTCGGTTCCTTTTTCAACTAGAAATCCTCTGACTCTTCCATCGAGTTTTGCCCAGACAACTGCAACATCAGCTAGAGTCCCGTTAGTAATCCACATCTTGGCGCCGTTGAGTTTATAACCACCGTCAACTTTTTCGGCTTTGGTTACCATTCCGCCGGGATTGGATCCGTAATCAGGTTCGGTTAATCCGAAGCAGCCGATTTTTTCTCCGGCGGCTAGTTTTGGAAGCCACTTTTCTCTTTGTTCTTCAGAACCAAAAGTATAAATTGGATACATTACGAGAGCACTTTGAACCGAAGCAAAACTTCTAACACCGCTGTCACCTCTTTCGAGTTCTTGCATTGCAAGTCCGTACGCGACGTTGTTCATTTCGGCACATCCGTATTTTTGCGGAAGTGTCATTCCGAAAACACCAAGTTCACCAAGTTTGGGAATTAAATCCATTGGGAATGTACCGTCTTGATAATGCTTTTCAATTACCGGGATAACATTATCATCCACAAATTTTCTGACTGAATCACGAACTAAAATTTCTTCTTCAGTTAATAAATCTTCTATATTATAATAATCCACACCTACAAATTTCTGCACCCTAGATCCCTCTTTTTTAAGAAAATTTGAATCAACAAAGTTAATAAGAATTTGGAAATTTTATCAAATTATTTGCTGATCATCCTTTACTAATTCCTCCACAATTTGTCTAATAATATCAGAGGAATAACCTTTTCCGCTCAGGTAAGAATAAAGTTTTTGTTTTTTCTGAAACGGTTCTAATTCTTTTCGATTAATTGATAACATTTTTTTCTCGGCTAGTATTTTAGCGTTCTCAAGCAATGAATCATCACCTTCGTAATCGTATAATAATCTGTCAATAATCTCTCGTGAAACACCTTTAGAAAAAAGATCAGCTTTAATTTTCATTAATCCTTTTTTCTTTTTTAATCCTTCTTCTATAAATCTTTCGGCAAAATCCTTATCGGATAAATATCCTTTATTTTTAAAATCGTCTAGAATAGGTTTGATTTCTTCTTTTGTGTGTCCCTTCTTCATTAATTTGGTTTGAAGTTCAAACGAGGAGTGAAGGCGGCGTGAGAGTAAGAGTAATGCGGAGTTCTTTAGATTAAATTCTTTTTCGGTATCAAGAATTGATTTTAATTGTTGGTCGGAAAGCTCATCATTTTTACGAAGGCCGCACTTTACAACAACTTCATAGTGCAGCCTTAATTTTTCTTCTGTATCAAGAGTTACGGTTACATAATTATTTTTTTTAACGAGAGATAAAATTCTCATTCAATTTATTTTTTACCTTTAGAAGGTTTTTCCTCTTTTTCTTTCGGTGCTTCAACTTTTGGATCGTCTTTTAACATTCCCAAATGCTTTTTAACTTCCAAATCAAGTTTCTTATATGCCTCTTCATTTTCAACTAAAAACTGACGAAATTGTTCTCTGCCTTGGTATCTATCTTCACCATAAGTGAACCATGCACCGCTTTTTTTAATTATGTCGGCATTTGTCGCGATGTCTATTAAATCACCGGTCTTACTAATTCCCTCGTTATAAAGAATATCGAACTCAACTTCTTTAAATGGAGGAGCAACTTTGCTTTTTACAATTTTTACTTTTGTTCTGTTGCCGATTACATTTTGTCCGTCTTTTATTGCGGCAATTCTTCTGATATCCATTCTGAGAGATGCATAAAATTTAAGTGCGTTTCCACCGGTTGTTGTTTCCGGGTTTCCGAACATTACACCAATTTTACTTCTTAATTGATTTGTGAAAATAACCACAGTCTTGGAACGATTAATTGCACCGGTTAATTTTCTCAATGCTTGAGACATTAGTCTAGCTTGAACCGCCATGTGAGGATCGCCCATGTCTCCTTCAATCTCGGCACGAGGAACAAGTGCGGCAACCGAGTCAATTACAATTATATCTAAAGCGTTTGATCGAACAAGTGTATCAACAATTTCTAGAGCTTGCTCACCATAATCAGGTTGTGATAATAAAAGATTCTTAACATCAACGTGCAATTTTTTTGCATAGCCGATATCAAGAGCATTTTCAGCATCAATAAATGCTGCAAGTCCGCCACGTTTTTGTGCTTCGGCAATTATGTGAAGACATAATGTTGTTTTACCGGAAGATTCGGGACCGTAAATTTCAACAATCCTTCCTCGAGGTACACCACCAATTCCTAGAGCGTAATCGAGTGAAATTGATCCGGTTGGTATTGAATCAACGGGATTGATAACCCCATCGCCCAATTTCATAATTGTACCTTTTCCATACTGCTTTTCAATATTGGAAATTGTATCGTCTAAGATTTTCATTTTAGCATCTTGTTCTGCTGACATTGTTCCTCCATTTAACTTAATTCAAAACTTTTTATTGTATAATAGACCGATCCGGTCGGCTTCAAATCACTTTTCATCAAAGATATGGTTTTGGCAGTAAAAATTATAGGTTGAATTTTTGTTTGAGTCATTTTTTCTAAAATACTAAATTCTTCATTTCCTTTAATACGAAGAATAGTCAAATGCGGATTAAACTTTCGTTTCTCTTTTTGAAAACCAAATTCAGCACACGCATTATCAATTTTGTTATGCAAACTTTGCAAGTAAATATTTTGTTCCAAACCAATCCAAAATATTTTTGGAACTCTCTCTCTGTAAAACATCCCGAATCGATCAAATGATAATTTTATTTCCTTTGTAGTTCCGGAAATGTTTTCTAGATGGCTATTTATTCTGGGAATTAAATCGACTTTTGTATCGCCAAGAAATTTTAGAGTTATGTGATATTTATCTTTTCCTTCCCACTTTGCATCTTTAGCTGAATAAAGATGATTTCTTAATTCAATAATTTCTTCAATTGTTTCATCCGGAATATCCAGAGTAATAAACAATCTATTCGTCATATGGAATACCGAGAAGATTTCGTCTAACCATTTCTAATGCTGCTTGAGCTGTTCTATCTTTATTTAATAATCTATCATCCCCAAAACGAAATTCTTTTGCAGTGCACAAATTATCGTCACAGATTCCAACATAAACTAAACCAACCGGTTTGTTTGGAGTTGCGCCGGTCGGGCCCATTATTCCAGTTACACTCAAACCAATATCCGAACCGGAAATAGCTTTGACACCTTCAGCCATTAAACGAGCAACTTCTAAACTAACAGCACCATATTTTTGAAGCAAGTCTTCATCCACTCGAAGTATTTCTACTTTTGCTGCATTGCTGTATGCAACTACTCCTCTATCAAAATAAGAACTGCTTCCGGAAACATTTGTTAATCTGCTTGAAATCAATCCACCGGTACATGATTCTGCAACGGCGATTTTAATTCCTCTATCAACCATTAATCTTCCGATTACATCCTCAATTTTTTCATCGTCTTTTCCATAAATATAGCGACCGGCAATAGCTCTTATTCTCTGCTCCAATTCCGAAAGTTTATTTTGTGCATCGACTTCTTTAGATGCTTTTACTGTCATCCTGAGTTTAACGCCAAACTGATTAGGAAGGAATGCAAGTTTCGATCCATTTAATAATTCGTTGATATTACCCAGTTTTTCATAAAGGTGGGATTCGGCAATTCCGGTAGTCATTAAATTTTTTATTATGGTGAATTCTTTTCGTTCACCTAGAATTACATCCAATTTTGGAACAACTGATGAGATCATCATCTCTTTCATTTCATAAGGAACTCCGGGCATTACAACAAATATCTTCTTACTTTTCTCAATCCACATTCCGGGTGCAGTTCCTCTTGAATTACGAATTACTTCAGCAATTTTAGGAACGAGTGCTTGCTGTTCATTAGATTCTGTGACTTCTCTCCCTCTTTTCTTGAAAAGTTGCTTTATGTCGTTTAGTACATCTTCATTTTTAATTAAATCGGATTTAAAAAACTTTGCAACACAACTTTTTGTAATATCATCGTGGGTGGGGCCAAGTCCGCCTGTTACAATAATCAAATCAGAATTCTTATATGCTTCGTTAAATTCATGCATAATAGTTTCTTCATCATCACCTATAACAACAGATTTGAGAACGTCAATTTGTAAATTAGTAAGTTGCTCACCAATGAAACTAACATTCGTGTTAACCGTTTGACCGATTAGTATTTCATCACCAATTGTAATTAGACATGCTTTCATAAATAACCTAATGACTTCGTTATTGAACAAAATAAATTAGTATATGCATCAATATAAGAGTATAAAACCCGGCAATTATATCATCCATCATAATTCCCCATCCCCCTTTTAATCTCTCCGATATTCTTGCGGGAAAAGGTTTAATAATATCTAATAATCTCCATAGGACAAACGCAATACTTATAAATAAAATTGACTTGGGAACAAAAATTAAACTTATCCAAGTTCCGGTAACTTCATCAAGTGTAAATTGTCTAGGATCTTTGCCGTACACTTTTTCAAATTTTGGTCCTAGACTAACACCAAAGACAAAAGAAATTGAAATTGCGAACATGAGTAAAGTCGGATTCTCAAAACCGGGTAGCAAATATATCACTAAAGCAACCAAACTGCCAAAAGTACCCGAGGCATATTTAATATAACCAGTGAAAATTACCGATCCAATAATTTTTTCAAATAGATTAAGTTTCACTGTTGAATAATTTCCTAATCAATTTGCTATTAATAAATAGGTAATTAAGTCCGGAATAAGCTGTAAAAATTGTAATAACGAACATCGTCCAATAGATTAAGCTACTATCTAATAGAAACGAAAATAAACTGTGATAATCTGAGACAAGTTCCGGGTAAGTACTAAATGTATAAACAAGAAGCAGATAATAAAGAAAAATCATCTGAGAAAATGTTTTGATCTTTGCTAGACGAGTTGTAGTAAATTTTATTCTCCGGTAATCGGCATAAATTCTTAAAAGAGTAACAATTAAATCACGGGCAACAATTACTATTACCATCCACAAGGCAAGTATATCTATAAAAACAAAACCAAAGAATGCAGCTGATGTTAAAATTTTATCAGCCAGGGGATCCATAAACTTTCCCCAATTGGTTATGTAGTTAAATTTTCGTGCAAGCCAGCCATCGTACCAGTCTGTTATTGCAGCAATTATAAACACTACAAAAGATATTCTAATCAATACGGGATCACCGGTCAAAAATAGATATAAGAATACCGGAGTAAGAAGAATGCGGAGTGTTGTTAATTGATTTGGTAGTACCATGTATTGATATAATCTATGTGGCTAATTTTTTCAATTGATTGTATTCGTATATGCCGGTATTATGTCCGTCCTTCCATTTTATTCCTAACGCATAACTACCGACTGTCTTTATTTCTGCAATCTTTAGTTGATCTTCTAAAAATACTTGAAGCATTGAATTACTATGATGTTCTCTAAATTGATTACAATATGCACACGGACAGTTACGTCTCAGTATATTCAACTCAATTGAAGTGGATGATTTATCATCCCAATTAATTATTAAGTATCCATCCTTCAATTCAATTTTATCGGGACTCATAGTTTTATTTATAATTCAATACCGGTTAATTTATAAAGCGCTTCTCTGTATTTTGCCGAAGTGTTATTAATTACATCTTCGGGTAATTTTGGTGGCGGAGGCTGTTTATTAAAATTGATCGAAAGTAAATAATCTCTCACATATTGTTTATCGTAACTATCTTGAGCACGACCCGGTTCATATTTATCCAAAGGCCAGAAACGAGACGAATCAGGTGTAAGCAGTTCATCAATAATTATTATTTGATCTTCGTAAATACCGAATTCCATTTTTGTATCGGCAATGATTAAGCCTTTTGTTAGAGCATATTCGGCAGCTTTAGAATAAATCGCAATTGCTTTTTCTTTAATGATATCGTAATAATCCGGTCCAATTAGTGCCCTTGCTTCAGACTCAAAAATATTTTCATCATGATTACCAATTTCAGCTTTTGTTGAAGGAGTAAAAATCGGCTCAGGTAATTTATCCGATTCACTTAATCCTTTCGGAAGTTTGATTCCGCAAATTGAATTATCCTTTTTATAATCATTCCAACCGGAACCGGAAATATAACCTCGAACAATACATTCCAGAGGAATTAATTCCGATTTCTTAACTATCATAGACCGGTCTTCTAAATCATTCAAATATGGTTTACATGAGTGAGGATAATCAATAATATTTGTAGCTAAAATATGATTATCGATTATATCCTCAACAAAATTGAACCAGAACTCCGAGATTTTTGTAAGAACTTTTCCCTTGTAAGGAATTCCGTCATTCATAATAACATCAAATGCAGAAAGTCTGTCCGAAGAGACCATTAAAAGAGAATCACCAAGATCATAAATATCTCTAACTTTCCCTTTTTTGAATAATTTTAGCTCTTTGAAATCGGTTTGAAGAATGATTTTTTCCATGTCAATTCGATGATTTTATTAAATATTGAAAAGAAAGTTAATTAAAAATTGGGTAAGAGAGAACTACTCATAAATTAAATTTATCTGTGAAAGTTTATTAATTAATTAATTCAATCGATTGAGATTTTCTTGCAAAAGGTATCAGCATCACTTATTTTCAAAAATTGTTTTTCAAAATTCCTAAAAAATCTGAGGTATAATGGCTACCGAAAAAATTAGTATCAAAGAATTCCCTCGTACTTTTTGGATTGCAAACACGATGGAAATCTTCGAAAGAATGGCATGGTATGGATTCTTTGCAGTTTCCTCTCTTTACATTACCGGTGCGGTTGAAGACGGCGGTTTAGGTTTTACCGATGAAGATCGAGGTGTTTTACAGGGGGTCGTTACTTTTTTCCTCTATTTGTTTCCCGTTGTTTCAGGAGCATTAGCCGATCGATATGGTTTTAAAAAACTTTTATTTACAGCTTTCGCGATTTTAGTTCCCTCCTATTATTTACTTGGTCAATTAAAAACATTTCCGACATTCTTCTTTGCATTTATGCTTGTTGCATTGGGTGCCGGAACATTCAAACCCGTCATTGTAGGAACCATTTCAAAGACTACAAATGAAAAAACCGGTTCGATGGGATTTGGGATATTCTATATGATGGTAAACATCGGTGGATTTTTAGGACCGGTTGTTGCCGGTATTATGCGAGCTATTTCATGGGAATATGTATTTCTTGCATCATCAATTTGGATTGGAATTAATTTTATTTTCGTCACATTGTTTTACACAGAACCCACAACCGAAAGCACTTCTGCTAATCCCCGTTCATTAAAGAAAGTTTTCAACGATATGGTAATTGTTTTAGGCAATGCTAGATTTTTCTTATTTGTATTCGGCTTATTGGTAATTCTTGTAATGGGTTCCAAATTTACTTCAACCGGTGCAATTACATGGACGGCAATTACAATCCTTTCATTCGTCTGGCTTATTATTAACTTGGGATATGATTTCATCCTCCATTCTCGTAAATCAAAAAGTGCTACTTGGTTCACTTCACCGATGAAACTAGCCGATTGGAGATTTGCATTATTCTTGTTACTTATGTCAGGATTTTGGACAGCATTTAATCAAATATTTTATACTCTGCCATTATACATTCGTGATTTTACAGACACTTCCGATTTATTCGGATTTCTCTATAGCGCTTTGGAATCAATCGGATTAGTAACTTGGGCTGATTCTCTTAATGCCGGCATGGTTACACCCAATCAACTTAATCCTGAATACATTATAAATATTAATGCGGGTGGAATTGTTTTATTTCAAGTAATTGTTTCTTATTTCGTAACAAGACTAAAACCATTTACAACAATTTTTTGGGGAACGATTATAACCATTTTCAGTTTTATTATTCTGATTTTTGGAACCACAGGTTGGATTGTTGCTGCAGGTATTTTAGTTTTTTCTTTTGGCGAAATGATGGCAAGTCCGAAACAAAAAGAATATACCGGAAGAATTGCACCACCGGACAAAGTTGCTTTATACATGGGATATTTTTATTGGGCGGTTGCACTCGGTAATTTATTTGGTGGAATTTTATCAGGTCAAATGTACGCTGCATTTGCAAGAGATATGCAAAGACCTGATATAATGTGGGCTATTTTTGCAGCACTTGCAGCTTTAACTGCTCTTTTAGTTTTCCTTTATGATAAATTTGTTATTCGAAGAAAAAATTAAATTAGATCCCCGGGATTAATATTATTTCGGGGATTTTTTCCGGAGGATTTATGAAAGTTTATCAATTAAT
>QZJX01000107.1 GCA_003599395.1 Ignavibacteriales bacterium
CTTACGTCATTATCATCGACTTATCGCCTCGCTTCTAAAAATAAAAATATTGCTCTTAAAATTGATTCTGATGAAATGACTGAATTTATAGGTGACAAATTTGTAATTGAAACTGTGATTGGGAATTTTGTCGATAATGCAATCAAGTTTTCACCAAACGGCAGTGAAGTTATAGTTTCGGGTCAAAGAAAAAATAATACAATTGAAATATCCGTTAAAGATTCAGGTGTCGGTATTGACGAGAAAGTAAGAGAGAACTTATTCAAAGTTGATTTCAAATATTCTTCACCGGGAACAAATAATGAAAAGGGAACGGGACTTGGTCTTAAGATTTGTAAAGAATTTGCCGAACTTCATGGTGGTACAATAGAAGTGAAAAGTGAAATTGGCAAGGGGAGTAATTTTATTCTAAAAATACCCGTTTAAAAAAAAGATTCCATCCATCTTAGAATGGATGGAATCTTTAATAATTATTTCGATATACCTAATTTCCATTCACCGTCTTCTTTTACAACTTTAGCTTTTTCATCGTCGGTTGAACCGTCGCCGTAAGTTAATCTAACTTTAAAATTGGCTTCATTCTCTTCAATATCTTCACTCAAAAATTCGATATTTGTAATACCGCCTTTTGCTTTTATTTCTTCATACTTATTATTAATGCCTTCGTCAAGTTTTTTATCATCGACTAGAGCTTTAACTTGTGAAGAAAGTAAATCCTTCACACCTGCTTTATCATTGTTTGCCATCATTTCGAATGAATCTTTTACAACATCCTGAGGAGTTGCCGGTCCACCGCAATTAACAAAAACAAATGATAATAATGAAGCTACAACTAACAGTTTGATAACGTTTCTCATTTTAACCTCACTGGTAAATAGATTTTTTAGTAATTGATTTAGTATTGGGACTCCATAATAGAGTCCCGGGAAGTAAATAAGGATTTTCACCGACCGGAATAGAAAGTGTATCGAATGTATTTTCGGTTAAATCTACACCGGCAAATTTGTAAGCACGCCATATTAATTCCGTGCAATAATATTTTGTTGAATCATGAAGCGAAAAACTATCGTCAAATAAAATTCCGGCTTCATAAGATATTTTTGCGAAGTATGAAGCTTCTAGAGCTATTGATGGATCATCATAACGAATAACTTCATAAGCCGAAGCTCTGTCTTTCAATAAAAACATTCCTAGAGAATCTTTACGGATATAGTCAATCCCGTTTTCTGATTCATCGGGTACGGCGTGGATTACAAATGGTGTGTTGTTATAAAATGAAATTATCCCGATATGGGAATAAGGAGAACTCGGATCGTTTTCTAAAACTAAATTACTTACAAAACTTATTCCTCTTCTAAAGATGAGATCGCCGTCCTTCAAGATCGAAGTCTTAATTTCAAGCGACGGAATTACCGAAGCATTTATTATCGATCTTTCTTCAATTGATTTTGGTGTAAACAGAAAGAAAGTCAGAACAATAACAATACTTATCCTAGTTTTAGAATTGTCCGCTACGTGGATCATGACTGGCGGCGGTTTTAGAATCTATTGATGAAAGTCTGTCATGAATACTGAACACGACAATTATACCTTCGCAAAATAATCTCCAAAATAAATTACCAAAGATTATAGTACCAAGACCCATCATAAACGAACCGCTGAATAAAGAAATGATTCCATAAATCGTAACAACAAGAACACCAAGTACATAAAGGACTTTAATAAGAATTGAACTAACCATTGTTTTGAATTCGAAAAACTCTTGCATATTACCCTCCGATTAAGAAATAAATTAGTGATAAAATGAAGATAGATATATCTGATAATAATCTCCAAAGAAATAAAATTTTTATTTTGTAATAAGGAATTGATTCTTTTAGAGAAATGATTTGTGAAAAATTGATTAAAAAGATATAGCGATAATCAGTCATAATTATTGTATTTACTTCGAAAAAGTTCATCATTGTATAGTGGAATTGATAACTTATCATTAATTTTATTCAACTTGTTGAAGGTGAGAGATGCAAAATTATTTTGAGTATGCTAAATATCAAACAAATACTAAAACAGAAATACTGGCGGGCATTACTTCATTTCTTGCAACAATGTATATAATTATTGTAAATCCCACAATAATTTCAGCCGCCGGACTTTCATTCAACGGAGTATTAACAGCAACCGTGTTAGTAAGTTTTTTCTCAAGTGTGATGATGGGGCTTTATGCAAAGAATCCAATAGTTGTTGCACCGGGTATGGGAATCAATGCTTTCTTTGCCTACACGGTTGTACTCGGAATGGGAATAGAGTGGGAGGTTGCTCTTGGTGCGGTTTTTTGGTCCGGGATAATATTTTTATTTCTTTCCATCTTTAATGTAAGAACTGCTGTTGCATTAGCCATACCAAAACAAATTAGATCGGCTGTTGCTGCGGGTATTGGTTTATTTATTACATTCATCGGATTTGAAAATGCAAAATTTATTATAGACGATCCCGTAACACTTGTAAGATTTGGAGGTTTAAATGTTGTCACAATTTCATTTTTAGTTGGTTTAATTGTTACTTCATTTCTCGTTTTAAAAAATGTTAAGGGTGCTTTGATCCTTGGAATCATTTTCACGACAATTATTTCCATCCCCATTGGAAGATTTTGGGGTGATGCGTCGAATCTTTTTGGCAGTGCGTCAATTGTAAATTGGAACGGATTTATATCTTCTCCCGATTTCAGCTTGTTTTTACAATTAGATTTACTCGGTTCCTTAACTTTATCAATAATTCCGGTTGTATTTGTTTTTCTTTTCACGGATTTATTCGATAGTCTTTCTACATTTATCGGAGTTGCCGAAGCCGGAAATATAAAAGATGAAGACGGTGAACCGCGTAATATAAAGGCATCGCTTTTAACCGATGCGGTTTCGACAACTATCTCAGGTTTATTCGGGACAAGTGCAGGCACTAGTTACATTGAGTCTGCCGCGGGAATTAAAGAAGGTGGAAGAACAGGAATGACTGCAATTGTTGCGGGAATATGTTTTCTCCCGTTTATGTTTTTTTCTCCTTTATTATCGGTAATACCCGTAATTGCAACTGCTCCGGCTTTGGTATTGGTCGGTGTGTTTATGATGAACCCAATTTCAAAAATTGATTGGAATAAATATGACGAAGCTATACCAGCGTTTCTTGCAATAATCTTGATTCCATTAACTTATTCTATTACTCAAGGAATTGTTTGGGGATTGATTGCATGGACTCTTTTAAAACTATTAAGCGGTAAAACTAAAGAAGTAAGTCTAACCTTAATTATTGTCGATATCTTTGCAATAGCTGCTTTGCTTGTCTGAAAATCAAATAGAAAATATTTATTAGAATATGATAACCTGGTAGGATTTGTTATTTTTCAGACATCATAATTAACACAAAAGAAATTGAAGGATTTATCATGAAGAAATTTTTGTTATTGCTCATTCTAGCATCATCAATGTTAATTGCTCAGCAAACTATTGAAAAAGGTAATGTAATATTTATTCATCCCGATGGAACCGGTTCAGCATCTTGGAATGCGGCACGTGTTTTATTCGTAGGTCCCGATGGTTTACTTAACTGGGATAAGTTTACAAACATTGGTTTGTATCGTAGTCATATGAAAAATTCTTTAGGAGCGAGTTCGCATTCAGGTGCAACGGTTCATGCATATGGTGTAAAAGTTGAACAAGATTCATATGGAATGGATGGTACAAATCCATTAACTGCCCGATCCGGCAAGAATAAATCAATTATGCATGAAGCAATGGAAGCCGGAATAAGAGTTGGAATAGTTAATACCGGAAATGTTATTGAACCCGGAAGCGCTGTTTTTGTCGCAAGTTCCGAAAGCAGAAAAAATAGTGAAGAGATTACTAAAAAAGTTATCGAGTCTGGTGCCGATTTAATTTTTTGCGGGGGGGAAGAATGGATGCTTCCGGAAGGTGTAAAAGGTTTTCATACAGATTCAGGTAAAAGAACCGATGGAATTAATTTGATCGAGAAAGCCGCCGAGCTTGGCTATGTTATTATATATAATAAAGAACAACTCGAAAGTTTATCAAGAGAAGTAAAAAAGGTTCTTGGAGTTTTCGCGGCCAATCATACATTTAATGATAAAGTTGAAGAAGAATTGACCGAGCGAGGTTTACCTCTTTACCAGGAACAGGCTCCATCCTTTGCTGAAATGGTTAATGCGGCAATTACAATTTTATCAGCGAATGGTGAACAATTTTTCTTGGTTGCCGAAGAAGAAGCTACAGATAATTTTGGGAATAAGAATAATGCAATTGGGACTTTGACCGCACATAAAAAAGCCGATGATGCTTTCGGTGTAGCTATGGAATTTATCGAAAATAACCCGAATACATTATTAATAACCGCTTCGGATAGTGAAGCCAGCGGTATGGAATTGATCGGATATCCCGAAGAATACATGCCCAGTGATAAAGTATTACCTGCAACGGATAGGAACGGCGCCCCCATTGATGGTGTGAATGGTTCCGAATCTTTACCATTTATTTCTGCACCGGATAAAAACGGCAACACATTCCCGTTCGGAATTATTTGGAGTTCAAACAGCGATCTTTACGGCGGAGTTATTGCCAAATCGATGGGATTAAATGCTCACTTAATGAAACTTAATTTTGATAATACTGATGTTTACAGAATGATGTATGCAACTTTGTTTGGTGTGTATTTGGATTGATTAAAAACCCCGGGATTTTTGAAATCCCGGGGTTTCTTTTTACTTCTTCAAAATCGTAAACTCAACTCTTCTATTTTTTTCACGACCCCAATCTTGATCATTTGGTGCAACCGGTCTTGTTTCACCATAACCCTTTGCGCGTAATCTACTCTCGGAAATACCTTGAGCAACTATGTAAGCTTTAGCAGAATTTGCTCTCTTATCAGATAATTCCATGTTGTATGAATCAGAACCGATATCATCAGTGTGTCCGGCTAATTCAATTTCTACAGTTGGGTTATCTTTTAAGAATTCGGCAACTTTATTTAATTCCGGATATGATTCCGGAAGAAGATCAGATTTATTAAATGCGAAGAAAACATTTTTTAATTCAATAGTTTGACCGACTTGAATTTCTTCTTTCTTTATTTCTAATTTCTCAGCTTCAGCAAACCAATATCCGCCGATACCGAAAATTTTTGTATCACCCCAAGTTTTAATTCTTATGAGAAAACCATCCCTTGAAACACTTATTGCTTTAACATCGTATCTAATGTTTTGATTTTTATCGGCATCCAGAAAAGCAACTGTTACGCTTACATTCGGCATTGAATCGAGCGGTTTTTTGAATCTTACTTCTTTCTGCATTATTCGATCACCGTTACCGGAATTGAGTGAAAATCCACCGTCACTCGGTGTTAATCTCCATTGTCCGCTTTGCATTTCTTGTGCATTAAGTAGCAAAGCAGACATAAGAATAATTATAGCAACTACAAATAATCTTTTCATAACAGAGCCCTCATTTTGTTGTGTAAAATCGTTGTTCAATTAAAAACAATTTAAGAATTTTCGTGATAAAACGAACAAAGAATCGTATAAATTTTTTAATGTAAGGTAATACAATAATCTTGTTTGATAAAATATTAATTATTACTTTGAGTCCAATTACTCATAAAATCGATTAAAAATGAGGAGAAGATGGCAACACTCAAACAAATTTTAGATCAAAAAGGTTATGAAATTTTTTCGGTATCACCTAAGAATACAGTTTATGAAGCTCTGCAATTAATGGCTGAAAAGGGAATCGGAGCTCTTCCGGTTTTTGATTCTAATAAACTTGTGGGCATTATGTCAGAACGTGATTATGCGAGGAAAATTATTCTCAAAGAAAAATCATCAAAGCAAGCTTTGGTAGAAGAAATTATGTCGAAAGAAGTTATTTATGTCGAGTCCAATAGAACCGATGAAGAATGTTTGGCATTAATTGTAAATAAGAGAGTTAGACATTTACCTGTGGTCGAAGGAGAAGATATAATAGGGTTTATCTCAATTGGTGATGTTGTGAAATCCGTTATTGATTCAAAAGAATTTGTAATCGAACAACTTATAAATTATATAAACGATAAACCGGTAATAAAAAAAGTATAGCTATGCCGGAAGACATCTCAAGTTTACGCAACGATTATATAAAGCAGAAATTAAATAAATCGGATCTTTTCGCAGATCCGATCTTGCAATTTAAAAATTGGCTTCTGCAAGCAATCGATTCGAAAGTCTATGAACCAACCGCAATGACTCTTGCAACATCAAATTTAGAAAATAAACCTTCAGCAAGAATCGTTTTGCTTAAGTTCGTTAACGAAGACGGTTTTGCATTTTTTACAAATTACAATAGTCGTAAAGGAATCGAATTAACTCAAAATCCAAATGCGGCACTAGTTTTTTATTGGCCCGAATTGGAAAGGCAAGTTCGTGTTGAAGGAAGCGTTTCTAAATTAGGCAACCAGATTTCGGATGAATATTTTAATTCGAGACCCGAACAAAGCAGAATCAGCGCAATTGTTTCACCACAAAGTCAACCCATACCCGATCGTGAATTTTTAGAAAAAAAGGTAAATGAATTTATTGCCTCGAAAAATGAAATAATTAGACCGGATAACTGGGGTGGATTCATTTTAAATCCGGAGCGAATTGAATTCTGGCAAGGAAGAGAAAGTCGTCTGCATGACCGTTTTTTGTACGAAAAATCCAACAAAATGTGGCAAATTATTCGCCTCGCACCTTAATTTAAGATTTCTTGTCCGAAATTGAACTTTCTTTCCACAAAAAGCATTTTAAAGATTAAATATCGTTGAGGACTTTAAAATGCTGACAAATAAACCAATCCAAATAGATGCAAAAACTAGAAAATTGTATGAAGATTTTGAAAGGGAAGCTATACCTCATAAAGATGCTTTGTTTAATTTTGCCTTGAAGCTTACTTCAGAAGAAGACGATGCAAATGATCTCGTTCAGGAAACATATCTGAGAGCATTCCGCTTTTTTGATAAGTTTGAACTTGGTACAAATTGTAAAGCCTGGCTATTTCGAATAATGAAGAATACATTTATAAATGAATACCGAAAAGAATCAAAAGAACCAAATAAAGTGGACTATGATGACGTCCAAAACTTTTATGAAAACATCAAATCAGAAGAAGTACAAACTGAACACTTAATAAATGATTCATTCAGTAGTGTGTTTGATGATGAAATTACCGAAGCAATTGCTCAGCTTCCATCGGATTTTCAAACAATTATAATTTTAACTGATATTGAAGGATATTCATACGAAGAAATTGCTGAATTTACTTCATGCCCAATCGGTACAGTAAGATCGAGATTGCATAGAGCAAGAAAGCCTCTTTATTCAAAATTATATACTTATGCCGAAGATAAAGGTTATGTTTTAGCCGACTAAAGAAAAAAGTATAGGAGAAAGAAATTTCTCCTTTTCTTTTAAATATATTCATCGTATATTTACGATGAACGATAAAGGAAGATCAGATGGCTAATTCAAAAACAGAAGAATTCTCAGTAAACGATATCTGGTTGGCTGATATTGCTAAAGCAATTTCGCATCCGGCTAGGATAAAAATTCTAAAAATTCTGACTGAGATTAATTCATGTATGGTAGGAAATATTGTTGAGCAACTTCCGCTTGCTCAATCCACAGTATCACAGCATCTAAAAGAATTAAAACGAGTTGGATTGATTACAGGAGAAATTGACGGACCAAAAATATGTTACTGTATCAATTCTGAAGTATTAACAAAAGCAAAAAAACAATTAGATCAATTATTTACATCCATAGGATGTTGTTAAAAAAGGAGGCATTATGAATTCGTCAGATGAAATAAAAAAAGTAGTAAAAGATAAATACGCTGAAATTGCAGTTAAAAATACCGGTTGCGGATGTGGTTGCAATACAAATAGTAATGTTGTAGAATTCTCCATGTTCCAAGATGATTATTCAAAATTTGACGGTTATGTCCCGGAAGCAGATTTGGGTCTAGGATGCGGAGCACCGACGGAATTTGCCGGCATAAAAGAAGGGCATACCGTGCTCGATCTCGGCAGCGGAGCAGGTAACGATGTTTTTGTTGCTCACTCGCTAGTTGGAGAAAACGGGAAAGTCATCGGTGTTGATATGACACCGGAAATGATTGAAAAAGCAAATAAAAATAAGAAAAAATTAGGTTATCAAAACATCGAATTCAAATTAGGTGAAATCGATCAACTACCTATAAATAAAGAAGTTATAGATGTTGTAATAAGTAATTGTGTGTTGAACTTAGTCCCGGATAAAAGTGCAGCATTTAGTGAAATTTATAGAGTTCTAAAACCCGGAGCACACTTCTGTGTTTCAGATATTGTAATTGAGGGTGAGTTGCCTGAAGGATTACAAAAATCTGCTGAAATGTATGCCGGTTGTGTATCAGGAGCATTACAGAAAAATGAATATCTAAAAATTATTGAAGCGAACGGATTTAGGGACATTGAAATAAAGAAATCAAAAGCAATAGAAATTCCGGATGAAATATTAAAACAATATTTAGATGAAAACGAGATTGCAGAATTCAAGAAAAATAATATAGGAATCTTCAGTATTACGGTGGTTGGTTATAAATAATTATTAACAATCTTTACGAATTACGAAATAATAAGCTGAATGGTATAAATGATCTCCGTTGAGAGAATTTATCATTCAGCTTGTTAATATTTATTTAAAAAGTGCGTGATAAGTGAAGTTTCCAATTACTAAGATATTTCCTAAGAATAATTGTCTATTCTAATCCAACTGCTGTAATCACTTCCAGCCTAATTTTATCACCGACAATTTTCTCAATTTCTGTTTTTATTTCCTTTATCCTGTTGTCACTTAAAAATCCGGATGAGGTTAATTTAGCCGATACAAAGAGCGGTGAGCCAAATCGAACTTTAACATCACGTAGTGTAACTTCTTCAATTTTTGTTCCTTCCAACATTCTGGTTAATTCTGCTTCTTGCATTATGCTGTTGAAAGAAAATGTAAGTGGAATGCAGACAAGAAGTATTATGATAAGCGTATATAATAAACCTTTTTTCGCACGTTTAAACGGTGCAAATCCAAGAACCAAAAAGGTCAAACCGCCAAACATTATAATGCCGGCAAGGTTAGTTAGATAAAGTAAGAAAGCTCCGGAGAAAACTTCCCAATCCAACCAACCGATACCAATTCCAGCTACGGCTAACGGCGGCACAAGCGCAACCGCGATAGCAACTCCGGCTAAACTTTTTGCTATACTTTCTTTAGAATGTGCATATGCTGCTGCAACTCCGGATGCCACAGCAATACCAAGATCGAGTAGATTGGGTGATAAGCGAGCACCTATTTCAGGTGTTATAATTCTTAATGGTGTTATAATGCTTACTATTGCTGCAAATAAAAGGGAAACAATCGTTCCGACTAAAATTGTTATTATACTATTTCTAAGCATATTAACATCATATCGAACAACCCCCATAGAAAAGGAAACTATCGGCGCCATAAGCGGTGCTAGAATCATCGCTCCTATAATGACCGGAGAAGAATCCGCATACAAACCGAATGTTGCAATCAATGTTGAAAGTATCATCATGATTGAATAGGGCAGAGTTAAAATGGAATTTTCACGCAGTATTTTAAATAATTCTATAAACTCCTCTGAAGTTGCACGGGGAAGAAGAGGTAATTTTCTTTTTATCAATTCCTCTTTTTTCTCGCCTCTCGGTAGTTTCTCAATCTTTAATTTTTCTTTATTTCTATTAACGTCACTTTCTTTTTCAAAAATACTCGCTTGAGCTAAGTAGAGGGACTCATGTTTTATTTCAAAGCTTATTTCGTCAGCGGTAAATTTCTCACCGTCGATCGAAAAATCAATCGGAGAAGCGCATTTAATTTTTAGGTTGGAACTTTTGATATAACCAATAAATGAGGGAATAGATTTAATTGTATTTTTTGCCGGTAGAAGACTTCTAAAAAGAAAACGAATCATTTCAAAAATATTTTGCGGAGCTAAAATTAGTACATGAAGAAAGCCGTCATTTATTGAACTATCAACAACCAGTCTTCTTGAAACTAACGAACTATGCGCATGTTCTACAGATATAATCCCAAGTGCGGATGTTTCAATGAGTTCTTCACCATCTTTTGAAATCGAATAGGATACATGCTTAAGATTTCTAGATTTCCAAATTCTTTTAAGAAAATTGAATAGCTGTGTATAAAAATTCTGGCTGGAACCGGATTCAATAAGTTCAAAAACTTTCCCGATGTTTACAGATTTAAAAACTGGCATACCGTTACAAAAAAGTAGATCAACTTTATGGTTCTCTGAATAATCAAGAATTTCTTGTACAGCAGTTTCTGGATCAGATGAAACTCCGAGTCCGTTGGCAATGTAATCCATTTCTGCATGTGGTAAAATTCCGACAGCACATTTTTTCTCTGCTGCTTTTGGTAAAAACTCAATTAATGAGTTATCATCAAGGTAAGTGACTAAAATATCTTTATCTGTCTCAAATTTTATTTCATTGATTTTGTCATATGATATCAATTGAAATTCAATTTCACCAAAAAAGGGAAGAAAATCTTTATCGAAGGTTTCTTTGTCATTAAGATTTAGGACTACGTAAATCATTTTACTCGAAAAATATTAGTGTTAGCTTTTTCTTTGCTGATTAACTCACTTTAAAAACTAAACTAAATCAAAAAAATATGATTAACAAGCTATGAATATGAATCAACAGAAGACGATTTTGATAATTACTTTACTTCATCAATCCCATGAAAATAAGGAAAACTATTCCAATAAAAATTCTATAATAACCGAAGTGTTTGAATCCGTATTTTTCTACAATTTTCAAAAATATTTTTACGGCAAACCAAGCACTTATAAACGCAATAACAAGTCCGATCGCAAGAAGAAATAGTTGATAACTAGAAAAATCAACAGGTGTTTTAAGAAGATCATAAGATGTAGCCGCGAACATTGTCGGAACGGCTAAAAGGAAGGAAAATTCTGTTGCTTGTTTTTTATTAAATCCGTTAAACACACCGCCGATAATTGTAGCTGCTGCTCTGGATGTTCCGGGAATCATTGATAGACATTGGATAACACCGATATAAAATGCATTTTTATACGGGATTGCCTCCGGTGATTCAATTTTACTTTTCTCGTTAACTACTTTTTTATCGATAAGAATTAATATTATTCCGCCGACAACCAGAGAAATGGAGACCACATATGGATTAAAGAGATATGCTTTTATAAAATCGTAAGCTAAGAAACCGACTACCGCTGTCGGGAAAAATGCGATTGAGAGTTTAATATAAATATCAATTCCTTGTAAAAATCTTTTTATATACATCAGAGCTATTGCAAGAATTGCACCCAACTGAATCGCAATCTCAAACGTTTTTACAAATTCATCTTCATGAATACCCATTGCTGATGAAGCTAAAATCATGTGTCCGGTTGAAGAGACGGGTAAAAATTCGGTCAATCCTTCTATGATTGATATAATTATTGTTTCAAAAATTCCCATTAAGGAGATTCCTTATTTTCAGTTTGTGATGTAAAATGAACTACGAAATTCTATAGAATCGAGATGATTGTACAAAATTAAAGTTCGAAAGATAGTAAATATTCAAACCTTCTAAAAATTCATTAAAAGCGTAATATTATAAAAAGAGTAATTGGTATAATTAACTGTAATTATGTAATTTTGATAACGGATTATAGACTATGATAGAACGATACAGTAAATATATTCTCGACTCTTTAGCCGAAGGCGTTTTTGTTGTTGATAAAGAATTTAAATTAATCTTTGTTAATAAAGCCGCCGAGAAACTTCTCGGTCGTAAAAGTGACGATTTCCTTGGTTCGGTATGTAAAAGTTTCTGCGATTCGGATCAATGTCAAATATCATGTCCAATTGCTGAAGTACTTATTACCGGGAAAAAAGTTTATGATCTAGAAGCTAACTACCAGAAAAGTGATGGTAAATCACTTCCTGTTAAAGTTAATGCATCGGTTTTAGAAGATGATGAAAACAATCCGATTGGTGGAATCGTATCTTTCCGAGATGATTCGGTCAATAAAAGTATTGAAAAACTTATCGGTTCGGATTCTCACTTTAATGGAATTGTTGGCAGATCAAAACAAATGATTGAGGTCTTTTCAACTATTAAAGAAATTGCCGAAAGTGAAGCGACAGTTCTAATTTCGGGTGAAACCGGAACAGGAAAAGAGTTGGTCGCAAATGCTATCCACGCTACAAGTAATCGTTCTAATAAACCATTTGTAAAAGTTAATTGTGCTGTACTTCCGGAAAATTTATTGGCGAGTGAATTATTTGGTCATGTTAAAGGTGCCTTTACAGACGCAGTGAAAGACCGAATTGGAAGATTTGAACTTGCCGATGGAGGAACAATTTTCTTGGATGAAATTGCTGAAATGCCGCTTCATCTTCAAACTCAACTTCTAAGAATATTACAAGAGGGAACTTTCGAAAGAGTGGGTGAGAGCATGACGCGGAAAATAGATGTTAGAGTAATTGCAGCTACAAACAAAAATTTGAAAAGTGAAATTGCTAATAAAAAATTCAGAGAAGATCTATTCTACAGGTTGAATGTTTTACCGATTAGTATTCCGCCATTAAGAGAACGGGAGGACGATATACTTATTCTTGCTCAATTTTTCGTGGATAAATATGCTCAAAAGTATAATAAGAATATCAAAGAAATCTCACCTGATACAATTGATCTAATACAAAGTTATAATTGGCCCGGAAATGTACGTGAACTTGAAAATGCTATTGAATATTCATTTGTTCGATCAAAACGTGCTGATTCGGTTTGCTTATGTTGTTTACCGCCTCATATTCGTCCCCAACAAGAATGTAAAAAACAACTTCATCCCAGAATAATTGAGAGAGATGAAAAAGCTGAGGAGTTGTTGTCTCTCCTTAGAAAAAATCATTGGAATAAAACCAAAGTGGCAAAATTATTGGGTGTTGATAGAAGCACAATTCACCGCAGACTTAATAACATTTCTAATAAATAATCTAGTTGCATTCTGTTGCAATGTTGCATTCAGTTGCAGCAATGGAATTGTGCAATAAAAATTGCTAAATAAAATTTGTGTTGCAATTTATTGCAATAATCCTTTCAAGCCCATCAATTATTTTCAAAGTTATCCAACCTTTCAATCGGCACAAAGTTTGAATGAACACCAGCATTATGAATGAAATGCTTGGTAATCAATATTTTATTGCACGAAGGTTTTCTGAAGCTTGTAATGCTCTCGAAGCAGCATATCTAAAAAATCCTCTCAATTTTTCAATTAAAAAGAAACTCATCATTTGTTATTTACAAACAGATCAATTTGAGAGAGCATTTCAATCATTTTATGAGCTTATATCTGATAATATTGAAATCATCATGAATACAGATATGTTAAAAGATGATTGTCCTTGTCCCGAAATTATTGACCAAACTATTCCCGAATTAAAATCTAATTCAGAAGCCGAATTGATAATTAAACTGGGCATCTTATGGCTCTATTGTGATCTAGAAAAATCAATACATTATTTTGAAAAAGTTCCAAAAACACATCAATACTATCAATCTGTAAACAAAATTCTACAAATAGAAAAATCCCAACAAACAAAAAGGAACTAGGAGTATTTATGAACAAAAAACAGACTAGAAAAGAATTTTTGACTAATACGTCAAAGTATGCAGTAGGTGCTGCAGTTGGTGTTGCTGGTTTGAGTGCATTATCAAACGGAAAATTATTTGCCGGTTCAAATCAAGCTACATGGCCGTTACCTTGGGTAACTATTGATCCGGATGAAGCTCGTGAAAGAGGACATTACTTATATTGGAATGGAATGGATTGTTGTTCCGGAGTTTTTGGAGCATTTACACAATTACTAACAGAAAAGATTGGTGATCCTTGGACAAATATTCCCGGTGAAATTATGTTATTCGGTAGAGGAGGTGGAGTAGGTTGGGGAACATTGTGCGGAACACCTAACGGTGGTGCGGCAGTTATTAGCTCAGTTGTCGGTAAAGCTGATTCGGCTCCACTTATCACAGAATTATGGGGATGGTATTGCTCAAGTGAATTACCAACGGACGAATCAAATGTTTTTGATTTTTCAACAAAGAATTATGTTGGTGAACTTCCACAAAATATTTCTGGTAGTCCTTTATGCCATATTTCCGTTACCGAATGGTGTGTAACAGCCGGTAAAAAAGTAAGTGATACAGAAAGAAAAGAAAGATGTGCTCGTGTTACAGGTGATACATGTGCAAAAGTTGCAGAATTGCTAAACGCATATTTTGCTCAAACATTTACACCTACATATACTGATCCGGAAGAAATGACAACTTGTTTAGCTTGCCATGGTGCTGCTGTATTTAATAACGTTATGACAAAGATGAATTGCGTTAGCTGTCATGGTGATCCTCATGGTACTTCCTCAGTTGAAGATAAAGGTGGATTAGCTGTTTCATACAAGTTAGAACAAAATTACCCGAATCCATTTAATCCAACTACAAGCATTAGATTCTCAATCCCACAGCAAGCTAAAGTTAGATTAGAAGTTTATGATATTCGTGGTGCATTAGTTCAAACATTAGTTGATTCAGAAATTTATAATGCTGGTAATTATGAAGCAAAATGGAATGCTACTGATGCACTTGGAAGTAAAGTTGCAAGTGGTATCTACTTTGCAAGACTAACTGCCGGTAATTACATGAAGACTGTTAAAATGAATTTACTCAAGTAGTACTCCTCCTGTTTGTGGTGAAAAGGCTGTCTAATTAAGGCAGCCTTTTTGTTTCCTACCAGATATTCTCAATTTAATTGTATCTATAAGCATAAACAGCTATTTTAAGCGGAATTTATTTCTAATTTATAACAAAAACTAGGGGAGCGAATGGTTGAAAAAAAGACTAAAGAGGGATTCTTTCAAAAACTATTAGACAGAGTAGAAAGAGTTGGTAATAAATTACCGCAGCCGGTTACACTTTTTGTAATGTTGATGGGAATAGTATTGATAGCTTCTTTAATTGCATCCTTATTTGGAGTCAAGGCAGTCCATCCAGGAACAGGTGAAACTATTGAAGCAGTGAACTTGCTTAATGCGGATGGTATTCAGAGAATATTCACCGAGATGGTAAAAGTATTTACTGACTTCCCACCGCTTGGATTAGTATTAGTAGTTATGCTTGGAATTGGGGTTGCCGAAAAATCAGGATTAATAGCGGTTTCATTACGCGCGTTTGTAAAATCAGTTCCCCCACAACTGATTACTTTTTCTATTGTAACAGCAGGCATGCTTTCAAGTATTGCTGCCGATGCAGGTTATGTTGTTTTAATTCCTCTTGGTGCCGCAATTTTTTACGGAATGGGCAGACATCCTATAGCTGGTTTAGCTGCTGCCTTTGCCGGTGTTTCGGGTGGATTTGGTGCCAACCTATTTTTAACCGGTTTAGATCCATTACTTGCAGCGTTTACTCAACCTGCTGCACGTATTATAGATCCAAACTATGTTGTTGATGCAACGGCAAACTGGTATTTAATGGCGGCATCTGTTCCAATTGTTGGAATTGCCGGCACTTGGGTTACTGATAAAATATTGGAACCCAGATTAGGAAAATATGAAGCTCATGATGAATTGGAAAAATCAACCGATGAAATAACACCACTTGAACGTAAAGGTTTGAGATGGGCTGGTATAACATTAGTAATTTGCCTTGCTATTACAGCTTACTTATTTATCCCGGAAGATGCAATTTTAAGAGATGAAAATGGTGGAATGCAGCCGTTCTTTGTCAGTATAGTCCCGTTAATGTTTGTTATCTTTTTTATTGTTGGATTGGTTTATGGAATAGTTACAAAAACAGTTAAGAGCGATAGAGAAGTTGCAAAATGGACCGGCGAATCAATGGCAAGTATGGGTGGATATATAGTTCTTGCTTTTGCCGCCGCTCAATTTGTTGCTTATTTCAACTGGTCGAATTTAGGATTAATAGTAGCAGTAAGCGGTGCCGATACTCTTAAATCAATTGGCTTTACCGGAATTCCGTTAATTGTGGCGTTTATTCTTGTCTCATCGCTAATAAATATTTTGATTGGTAGTGCCTCGGCAAAGTGGGCAATTATGGCTCCAATTTTTGTGCCTATGTTAATGATAATGGGTTATTCGCCCGAGATGACACAGGCAGCGTATCGAATCGGTGATTCTTATACAAATATACTTACACCTTTACTTCCGTATTTTCCGATAGTAATTGTATTTGCGCAAAAGTATGTTAAGAATATTGGTCTCGGAACTTTGATTTCAGCAATGCTTCCGTTTGCAATTGTCTTTGCTTTAGTCCGTATTCCTATGATGATTATTTGGATGTTACTAGAATTGCCATTAGGACCGGATGCACCGTTATACTTCACTCCATAAAAAGTAAATTTAGCTTCCCGCAATTTTTGAAATTGCGGGCAGCTTTATTTCGTTGAAATACTCAAACTAGTTAATATTGCTACTCAATTCCAACTCCTCAACAAGGTTAAAATAACTTGACACGCGAATGGAAGATGCGTATATTAAAAATATAAATACGTATTAATGGAAGAAATAATGAAGACCAAAAATAAAGCAAAACTTAATCTTACTATAAATGAAAAGTTGATTCCTAGAACAAAGCTTTATGCCTCAAAACATGGGAAATCAGTCTCTCAATTGGTAGAAGAATTGCTAACTCAAGTTTTAGAGTCCGAGACAATTGGTTTTAATAATAAGTGGCTGGGTAAACTTTCTGTAAGTAAAGAGGAAAGTGCGAGAATGAAAAACTTAAAAAGCAGATTCAACTTATGAATATTTTAATAGACACAGATGTTCTATTGGATATCGGATTGAAAAGAGAGTCATTTTATTTAAACTCAGCACGTGTTATTTCATTAGCTGAAAATCATAAAGTTGCGGGTTATATTGCCTGGCATACTCTTTCTAATTTCTATTACTTGACTTCCTCAGATTCGGATAGAAAAACGGCAAAACAATTCCTCGAAGATTTATTAAAATTTATTAAAATTGCCCCGGTTGATACTGAAGCTGCGAAGAAAGCATTTATAATAGAAACAATGGATTTTGAAGATGCGATGCAGATATCATCTGCGATTTCGTGTAATGCTAAATTTATTGTTACTAGAAATGTAAAACATTATCAACGGAGTCCTATTAAAGCCATAATACCGGATGAGTTCATTAAGTTATACAAATAAATTTAGACTAACTTTTCACTAGTCTTGCTCTTATAACTTTAGTTCGTATTCTGATGTTTATTATTTGGATGTTACTAGAATTGCCATTAGGACCGGATGCACCGTTATACTTCACTCCATAAAAAGTAATTTTAGCTTCCCGCAATTTTTGAAATTGCGGGAAGCTTTGTATTTGATCAATGACTAATGAGTTCAGAAGATTTCGAGTTAAATTTTTCGTTGTGAAGTTCTTCGATTCTTGCAAGTGTTTCGTCAATCAGTTTGAGCTTTGCCAAAGCATATTCATCGTCAGGTTTTAACTCAACCAATTTTTTGAATGCTTCCTTTGCTTCAGCATATTTTTTACTATTCAATAAATTATCTGCGTCTTTCTTTGCAGAGCGATATTCTTCATCAATTTCTACTGAAAGTTTTTTCATTTTGAATCGTTCACCGCTTTCAGCAATAATCTTTTGCTTGAATTCTTCCGGATAACCGACATTCTTTGGTTTAAAATATTCATCCTTTTTTATTCCATCGATATAGTTGAGTATCAAATCTTCGCCAAGTTTTTTCCATCTCTTAATTGTGAGATCAGCAACTTCATTTGTATAATTTGTTAGATGATCGATTGCTTTGCCGGGAGAATCTTTATATAAAGCTAATGCGGCATTTTCAATCGCATCTTGACGCGAAAGGAACTTACCTTCCAATTCATTTTGTACATTTTGTACATCTTCTATAACTAAAGAAAATTTTGGATATGAAAAGTTTGAGACAAAATTGAAAACCCAGAAAGCAGAATCCCAGCTAAATTTTGAAAGTGATGCAATACCTTCTCCAAAATTATAAGGTGCTTTTGTGATGGATGCATACATCGGAACATAAACAGTAAAATATGTATCATCAACACCGTACCAAAGCACACCGCCTATTTCACGAGGCAAATCTGATCGCGATTGACTTACAAATGACCAAGCAGTTTGCGGTGTAGAAATTGGTCGCTCATGAAAATACTCTTCATCTTCATGTTCCCAAACAAGTGGTCTCCAGCGGTATGGCATTTCATAAACGCCGGCTGCTACTCCTTTTGTCATATCCAATTCAGTACCTTGATAAT
>QZJX01000049.1 GCA_003599395.1 Ignavibacteriales bacterium
TAATTTTACTGAAACTCTCTCTTAGTTCATTTTCAATAATATTTAGAGAATCAATAACCATGCTATAGTTATTGTTAAATTCATCTTGCATTGATGAATCAATATCGATGACGGTCTTTAAAATATTTTCGGAAATAATTCTCAATCTAGCGGGACTTAACCAAATATGTGGATCCGACTTTAAATAATCTACATTTTGCGAGAGATCAAAGATTTTTATATTCTTATTTATACCTTTTATTTTTTCCAACCAAACATCTTCAAACTCCATATACTTACCGACAGCTAAATAATAATCCGCAACTGAGAGTGATTGGATAAGTTTAGGAGAAGGATCAAAATGATGTGGAGTTGCCCCTTCGGGAATTGAGCAAATTACATTAAAATTATCTAGAGTAATTCTTTGTACTAAATCTTTATATGGTGGAATCGTAACGACTATGACTTTCTTCTCATCATCATCGACTTTATGATTGCATGATAAGAAAATAAATATGATTAAAATAAAAATTAATTTTTCGCGCAATCGGGACATCTTCCAATGAACTCCATATAATGATCCAAAATCTTATACTTAGTTTTCTTATTTATTTCATTGATTATACAGACATTTTTCAATTCTTCAATATTACCACAATCAATACATTTTATAAAATGATGATGATTTTTATCCAATACCAAAGAGTACTTGGGTTTACGATCACCAAAATAATGTTCAGCAGCAATACCAATTTCAATAAATAACTTAATTGCACGATACACACTTGAGAAATCAATACTCGAACATTTACTTTGAATTTCATCCAAACTTAGTGGTTTAGTATTCGCTTGTAATACATCTAAAACAGCTTTGCGCGGTTGAGTGAATTTTATCTTATTTTCACTAAATATTGTTTTATAATTCATAGGTAAAATTAATATTGATTAATTCCAATTGCAAATTACTTGCAATAAGATTTTTTTGTTTTCATTAACTATATTTGTTGTGTTATAAAATTTCGGTCTATTAGTATGATTAAATTAATCATTGCCGATGATCATCAGTTATTCAGACAGGGACTTATTGCTCTGTTGAATGAATTTGATGATGTCGAAGTAGTTGGAGAAGCCTGTGATGGTGCAGAGTTAGTTGAATTATTCTTAAAATTACAACCCGATCTTGCAATTGTTGACATATCAATGCCCGTGCTTACCGGATACGATGCACTAAACGAAGTACGCAAATTTATACCACGCGCTAAATTTCTCTATTTGTCGATGTACAGCACACCAGAGTATGTTCAGTTTACAAGAAAAATTGGTGGGAAAGGGTTGATTGGAAAAAATATTGAACGAAAGGAATTATCTTTTGCGATTAATTCTGTAGTAAATGGTAGAGAATATTATGGAAAAGAATGGACACAGGAAAAGTTGCAAGAGCTTGAAGATAGTTACCGTAGATCTTCCGACTTGGTAATTGATCCGGATTTATGTTTAACGGTTAAGGAAAAAGAAGTATTGTATTATCTTAGTGAAGGTTATTCGACAAAAGAAATTGCAGATCGATTAAATTGCGGAACAAGAACTGTTGAATCTCACAGATATAAAATATCAAAAAAAGTCGGGGCTAATTCTTCTGCGCAGTTAATTGCGTTTGCAATAAAATTTGTAAGTGTGCATGAGAGAAAAAAATCGACCGGAACTTAGTCTTTCCAAATAAAATCAAAAAGAAGATAAGAAGCAGTTAACATTATTACATCATAACAAACTAACACCGCAATTTCTACAAAAGATTCCTCTAGTGTATCTCCATCCATCGCAAATTTTGTTAATTCCAATAACGTTAATATAAGTGGAAGTAAAATCGGGAAGGATAAAACCGGGTACAATGTTCCTTTGGAACTTGCTTTAGAAATTATTGCCGCTATGATTGTAGATGAAACCGCGATTCCTATATTACCGAGAATAAAAGTAACTGAAAACAAAGCGAAGTTATTTATTACAAAAGATTCAAACAGTATAAAAAATAAAAATGTTATTGCGATATTCATAAGGAATACGAGAAGTAGGTTAAAAATTAACTTCCCCGAATAAATTGTAGAAGGTGAGGCAATAAGTTGCAGTGTTAAAGTTGTGCCGCGTTCTTCCTCGGAAACAAACGCTCTTGAAAGACCCGACATTGCCGAGAAAAATATAACTACCCACAATAATCCGCCGGTTAAATATTCAGTTATTTTTTCGCTGCCTATTGAAAACAAAATCACACTTATTGTAACAAGGATAAACATTGCTAATGCATTTATTGCATAACGTGTTCTTAATTCCGAATGCCAATCTTTTCTAAATAATGAATACGCTTTCATAAAGCCTTGAATTGTTCAACATCAATAACAGAATCGCAAAGAGACAAATCATTATCTTCATTCGATGCAATTATCACAAGATTTTGTTTACCTTCTTCGGTTATCAGTTTATAAACAGCATCCTTACCGGCATTATCTAAGTTGGAAGTCGGTTCATCAAAAATTAGTATTTGAGGTGAATGCTGTAATGCAAAGATGAATTTCATTCTCTGCTTCATCCCAGAAGAATAACCTTTCAATAAATCCTTTTTTCTATCGGAAAGTTTAAACAAGTCAAAAAGGTTTTCGATTTTTTCTGTATCAACTTTTGCACCTCTAATTTTGGCAAAGTGATAAAGATTTTCTTCAGCCGAAAATTCATCATATAAAAAAAGATATGGTGAAACAAAACCTAAATAGTCATGAAGTTTTTCGAGCTCAATTTTCTTTTGGTTTGATTTATGTTCGATCTTACCATTTGAAGGTGATATTAATCCGGCGATAATTTTTGCTAAAGTTGATTTCCCCGATCCGTTGCTTCCGGAAATACCATAAACTTTTCCGCTATGCATCTCCAAAGAAATGTTCTTGAAGACTAGTCTGCGTCCGAATATTTTCGTAACATCAATTAGAGATAAAGAATAATTATTCATTGTAGATAACAAGCTTTCCTTTTTTTATGATATCGCCGCTCTTTGTAACATAAATATATACTCCGGTTGGTAATTTTTCTCCATTCGATTTCTTTCCATCCCATCTCACAACAATTTTATCAGTTGCAAAGATATCCTTTTCATCAGAAAAAACTAAATCCATTGATGTCGTATAAATATTTAGAAACGATTTACCGGAAATATCTTTAGAAGTTGGGATATAAAGAAATGCGTGTTTATTATAATTAAATGGTTGCGGAAATGCGAAATCAACTTCTACTCTTTCGGTATTTCCTTCAACTGCTAACTCATTATTGAAAATAACCGTCTCGCTAAATATTGATTTTTTGTTTGAAGTAATTTTAGACCAATACAAATCATTAATATTTGTTGAACCTTCAGCACTATAATTATAAAGATAATAGTTAAATTCTGTCCTTGATGTTGACTGGTAATCATTATTAGTAACTATAGCAACAAGTGTATCAGGCAATCCTCGCGATACATCTACAAATCTTAGATAATTGTTACTAACCGGATTAGAATTCACCATTACCATTTCTGAAGATGGATTGAAATTTATGCTCATTACAGGTTTTATATGAGGATAATATTCTGCTTCATCGAAATATTTTCCTCGTTTTGTTCTCGATCCGGTAAAGTAATTCCAAACACCAAATTCTGCAAAATCACTTTTAAAAGACCCGCCAAATTCTGCTATTGAATTTGCTATCGATTCTAGAGCTGAATGATTGACTACATTTTCTAATGAACGTTTAATGACGTCATATCCGTATTTTTCTTTAAGGAAAATATTCCATATCGCTAAATCATATCCACCGCCGTATGTTGCATAAAACGGGGCTTGGGCATTATTGTAATAATTGGGAATGTAGTCGTAGTAATCGTTAATTGTATCGAATACAAATTCTTCCATACTTGTCGAGAGCATTTCATAGAAGAATGAATCGTTTGAACGATATAAATAACTTCCCACTTGTATTGCATGATGAAATTCATGGGCAACAGTTACTTTCGCACCATCAATTCCTTTGGTGTAGTGAATATTAAAATCATTGTCGATTACCATAAAACTTGGGCTATTGCTTGTACTCATAAAATCAGTATAACCATAAATCGAACCGAGGTCTTGAATATATACATCATATAAATTATCTCCTCCTTCGCCATTATCGTTTGGTGGTTCGGGATAACCGAGAAAATCTATCTCAAATTTTTTTGTTGAGTCTAACGCAATTGATAATTCATTTAGATTGTATCCCGGTGCATGAACGCCGGTAGTATTATAATGTATTCTAAAATATCCGGATGGTGAGATGATACTCGTTTCAGTCTGTGGCCTCATTTGAAGGAAAGACAAATTATTTTTTTGCTCAGGACTAAGTTTCTCAAAATTTTCTTTCAATTCATTTACGATGTACATCCCGCATTTAATTGTCTCAACCTTTCCGCTGCTGATTTCATCTGCTGCTTTAGAATAATTTATCGACGTAAAAAATTTATGATACAAAGAATCCAAATCTTGTGAAAAGATTGAGGAGGAAATAATACATAGGAACAATATTGTTTGAATAAAATTTTTCATTCAATTTTCTTTAGTTCTATCAGATTACTGGTTTTATTTATCATAAACATGTACTTATTTTGCTCATTTATAAATTCAACAATATATGGTCCTTTATAAGTAGCAATTTCTTCAATTGACGGAATTTTTCCTGTATTAAGTCTAATCTCTGCTGAATATATTTTGTTATCATCTGTAAAAAACATCGATGCAATATTATCTCTTTTTCTAAAAACATTTTGAATATTTTCCAGATCAATAGTGTTATTAAGTTTTATGAAATTAGTATTGTAAAATATAAACGTATAACTATTCATCACAGTTTTTAATACATATAGAATAATGGGATCGTCTTCATTTCCGAAGCTTTTTACAGCAGTATAAGTTAAAAAAGTAGTGTCGATATTTACAACTCTATTATTTGCTAAGGCGGCATCTGAACCTTTCAAAAATTCTACCCCTAATTCAAAACTGAAATCTGATATTTTTTTTATATAACCATATTTTTTAGTAGCAGAAAACATAGCTGTTTTTATATTCTCACTGATGATAGTAGGCTCACTTTTACTATATCGTATTCCCTTATATTCAAATTCTTCAATGGAAACACTGCCGGACTTATCCGTTAAAGTTATAATCGCGGGAAGATTATTTTCCCTATTGTCAATTTTTAGGTCCAATATATTATTTATGGTATAATACTGTCTCGTCCAATAAGAACCGTCGGTTAAATTTATATTCAGAATCTCGATTAATTTTCTACCTTTTGTGAAGATAATAAGCAATAGCTTTTCGTTGTCTAGAAAAGAAACTTTCAGATTGTTGTGTAAATTTTTGAGCTTGAACTCATAATATTTGCTCAAAGCTTCTGTGTATAATTTCAGAGTATTATCGATTGAATCAATTATAGCTAAATTTAATAAGGAATTTGAATCTTTTCTGAATGCAAATATTCTGCAAGGTAATGCCCCAAGTCGCAAAAAAGTATTCTCAAGTTTACTTATTGAAGTCATCATCGTAACTTTAGATTCATCAGTTAAAAACGACAACTTAACTTTGCTCCAGCTTGATACATCGAAAGTTGCAACAGAGTTCACTCCTGACAACAAAACTGGTTTTGATAGCTTACCGTTTTGCATAATAGAAGCAAAAAGTTGCTTGCCTGTTACAGAATTTTTCAGATAAACAATATCTAAATAACCATCATTATTTAAGTCAATCAGCTGAAAGTCTTTGACATCATTTTCTTTGATTAAAATTTTGCTTTGTTCAAAAACCGAGATCGAATCGCCCTGAAAAATTTCAATTCCGTTAGCAGATGAAAACAGTAAATCTTCAAATCCGTCATAGTTGAAATCGGCTCGGCGAAATCGAGTTAAATTTTTAATTTCTTTAGATAGATTAATTTCAGTAAGCTGAAAATTTATTTCGTTCCGGATAAGATTTAACGTTCCGTTAAAAATATCGTAATAAACAATATCGGTGTTAAGATCATTATCAAAGTCATAAAATACAGCATCTCTAACGAGTCTTCCTTTTACTAGATCAAGTGTTTCGCCATTAAAATCGGTATCGACTAATTTTATTCCATCAAAATTACTTCCGAACACAAGAGCTTTTTGTGTATTTCGTGAAATAACAAAATTTTCGGGATTATTTTCGAACTTAGTTGATTGGAGTTTGCTGAGCTTCCCTTTTGCATTGATTATAAAAGTACCAAAAACTTTATCACGCCGAGAAAGAAATCCAATTTCAGTTTCACTTTCACCGACTTTCTTTATTCTGCGTAATAACGAAATTTCAAAAGGAACATTAATTGAATTAATCTTATAGTCTTGAGTTGATAAATGAACCGTTATGGTTTTGGACGAATTCGCGACGATGTAATCCGGTTCTCGATCACTATCAATGTAAGATGTAACAAGTGAAGTGGCAGATGAAATTGAGTTAAATTGATTTACTTCGCCAAAACCATTTAAATTAATTTGGGAATAAACCAAGGAAGGGAAAACAACAAATAGTATAAAAAGTTTAATCTTTTTTGCGTTGTGAAAGGCGGTATTCTCTTCTCTTAAGTGCGTCATTATATCGTCTTTTTTCATCCTCTGTTTGAGGAGTAATCTCAAATGTTTTAACCGGCTTTCCATCGTCATCAACACTTACGAAAGTTAAGAATGCAGTATTGGAATGAATCCTAGTTCCTTCTCTGTGACTTTCGGTAAAAACTTTTACACCAACTTCCATTGAAGTGTTGAATGCTCTATTAACCGAAGCCATTAAAGTTACAACATTACCGAGTTTAATTGGATGATGAAAATCAATTTTATCGACTGATGCGGTGACACAAACTCGATGCGAATGTCTGGCTGCCGATAAAGCCGCGCATATATCAATCCAATGCATTAACTGTCCGCCAAGCAAATTGCCAAGTTGATTTGTATGATTTGGCAGAACCAGCTCGGTCATAGTAACAATTGATTCGGATACTGTTTTAATTTTATTCTCTTGCATTAGAAGTTCGCAATTCTTTCTTCAATTTGCTGAATGTCTCTTGCTAAATCGTGATCGGGATAACGGGCAAGAAATGTATTAATATCTTTTTTAGCCGAAGAATAATCTTCTCTGTTTACTTCTAATTGTATTTTCTTATAAAGTGCTGTCGGACCAAATTCTGTATCGTGATAAATTTCCTGCACATCACCATAATATTTTATTGCGGCTTTGTAATAGTCCATCTTTTCATAAATCACGGCATTATTGTAAAGTTTCTCGGCTAATTTGTGATTCATTTCCTGAATTTTTAATTCAGCTTCTTCAACTTTCGGACTTAGCGGGAAATAATCAATAAACGCTTGAAATTCTTCAATTGCTTTCTGGGTATAAGCTTGATCCAAAGGATAAGGAGGTGAAAGCTGATAATAAGATTCAGCTAACATGTACTGTGCTTCCGGAACAAATTCACTTGCGGGAATATCTCTTATTAACTTACTGAATTCATATGCGGCTAATAAATACTGTTCTCTTTTGAAATAAGTTAAACCAAGATAATATTGTGCATCATCATTAACAGCACTGCCCGGATATTGAAGTAAAATTGATTGGAATTCACTTTGTGCTTCGATATAATCTTCATCTTTGAAAAATTCGAAAGCATATTGGTAATGTTCGTCCGGAGTCATCAATGTCGTGTCTTTACTTCCTGAACAACCAATAATAAATATAATTGCGGCTATAGCTAAGAGTAATTTCATAAGTCCAAATATTTAAGAAAAATTAAAAAATGAAAGATAAAAATAAAGAAATTCCTTCTGGCTTCAAAGAACTGTTATTTGCTCCGGACCGTGAATAGAAGGATAATTGTCACAATTACAGCCCCAACTGCAATAACAGGTTCCAGAAGACTCTCGAACAGCGGTTCATCAGGTTTTGTTCCATGAGTTATTGCCAAAGTCTGAGCTTCAACTTCACTTATTTCAGAATAAAAAAGAGTGTCGGAGTAAACTGATTCGATCATATCGGAATGATAAATTTTATCTTTATCACCAAAATTAAAAGTGCCATTAAGCTTCACATTTCTTTCAATTTTAAAATCGCCAAGAAGTCCATTTCTAAAAGGTTCGGAATAAGATATGGCAATTTCATCCAGAGAAAATTTTACTTTTGCGGCAGAAGAATCATTTGTGAACAATCCTTTTGAGGAAAGGTGATAAATAAATCTATTCTCTAAACTTTCATATTCAGTTTGCGAGAAATACTCAAATTGGAATGGCGATACTTCATGAGGTAATTTTCTTAGTAATTGACTTACATTATTTTCAATTAAGCTATGTATAATTTCAAGATTTGATTTAGTCTGAGAGAATAAAAGATTAGAAATAGTAAAAAATAATACAATCGATATGACTTTAGTTGTTCTCAAATAATAATTTCTTGAAAATTGTGATAGGAAGTTAAAACTACTTTTCTAAAATAAAAAGTGGAATTACTATTAATATTGAAAGGAATACCCCGAGAGATTGCCTCTCGGAGTATTAAAAAGATTTATCTTCTACCGGCGGCAATTTCTTGTAAACGTTTTATTCTTTCTTCAACAGGAGGGTGAGTTGAAAAAAGTTTCATCATAGATTTTCCGGCGAATGGATTTACTATAAACATATGAGCCGATGATGTGCCGGCATTTCTCATAGGCATTTGCTTATTACTCATTTGTAATTTATTTAAAGCACCCGCTAATGCAAGAGGCTGACCCGATATTTCGGCACCACCAGCATCTGCCATGAACTCTCTTGATCTTGAAATTGCTAGCTGAATAAGTACAGCAATAATCGGAGATAAAATCAATAAAACTAAAGATGAAATCGTATCTCCCGAATCTCTGTCTCTTCCGCTGAACATCATTGTATATCCTGCCATTCTAGCAACGAAAGTAATTGTACCGACCAATGTTGCCGTTATTGTACTAATCAAAATATCTCTGTTTTTAATATGCGCAAGCTCGTGTGCTAAAACGCCTTCCAATTCTTTCTGATCAAGAATTCTTAAAATGCCAGAGGTAACTGCAACGGCTGCATTGTCGGGATTTCTTCCGGTTGCAAAAGCATTGGGTGTTGGATTATCAGCTATGTAAACTTTTGGCATTGGCAGTTGAGCTTTCTCTGCAAGCATTGCAACACTGTCGTACAAACGAGGATTATTCTCTCTTGTTATTTCCTGTGCTTTGTACATCTTTAAAACAATTTTATCTGAAAACCAGTAGGCTCCAAAGTTAAGCGCTAATGAAAATACAAACGCAATAATTAATCCGGTTTCCCCGCCTAAAGCTGAACCAACCAGCAGAAAGAGAACCATCATCAAGGTCATCAAAAATACGGTCTTAACAGAATTCATTTTACTCCTCATTATTTTATACGAGCAAATTTAACATAAATATTTTTCACTTTGTTCCTTAAGGATACTTTATCCAATTTATCGACCTTTAATTTTACCTTGCCATTCGATTCAATTATAATTAATATCGACAGTTAAAATTGAGGAAAATATGAAGCGTTATCTCGGGATTTTAATTCTTTTTTCAACTTTTTCGATACTTTTTGCACAGAATACTTTTGAATTTTTAAGATTGGATATGAGTCCCAGAGCAGCCGCTTTAGGTGGAAGTTATGTTGCAAGTAACGATGATCCGAATGTTATCTTCTATAACCCCGCCGGTATTAATTTCTTGGAAAACAGACCGGCTTCATTTTCTTTTGTTAAGCATTTAGTTGATATAAATTCTGCAAGCTTAACTTACTCACAAGAATTTGATGAAATAGGAAGATTTGGAATTGGTGTTCAATATATAAATTACGGTACATTTACCGAAGCCGATGTAAGCGGTAATGAACTTGGTGAATTTAGTGCAAACGAATTCGCGTTATTAATCGGTTACGGAAATGAGCTTGACGAAAATTTTTATTACGGCGCAAACGTAAAATTTATTTATTCCGGTATTGCTGATTATTCCGCAACAGGCGTTGCTCTTGATTTAGGTCTGCATTATGCTTTGCCGGATGATGATTGGAACTTTGGTCTGTCTTTTTTGAATATCGGGACTCAACTCTCATCGTATTTTGAGAGCAAAGAAGATCTTCCTTTAGACATTCGATTCGGTCTTACAAAACAACTTGCTCACACCCCTTTCAAGTTTTACGCTTCATTGAACAGGTTGAATGAAGATTATGAAAACTTTGGTGATAGATTTAAACAAGTAACTGTAGGTGCAGAAATTAAATTCAGCAGTCCGCTCCGAATTCGAATTGGTTACGAAAATGAAAAGCGAAAAGAATACAAGGTTGGCAGCTCATCCGGGCTAGCCGGTTTTAATTTGGGATTGGGATTTAAGGTAAGTGATTATACGATTGATTATGCGTTTTCATCAATGGGTTCGATTGGGGCTTTACATAGATTTGGTGTTTCTACTACCTTTTAAAAGGCGATTTTAATAATTCTTTTGCTGTTTTGTGTGAATTGTTATATTCATCGAGATCTAATACTTCTTCATAATAAAAAATTGCTTTTTTACGATCACCGAGATGGTCATAAATCTTTCCCAATAGAAGTAACGAGACCACATTAAATCCATCATCTTCCTGATCAAAAGAAATAGATAAATCGGAACATTCTTTATAAAATTTTATTGCTTGATCAAAATCTGCAGCCCGCCAATATTTATCTGCAATATAATATGCTGCTTCTCTTTGTAATTTTTTACCGTAACCAATTTGCTTATTGATACATCGATTATAAATCTCTTCAAACTCTTCTGTTGATTTCGTAATCTCGGAAACTCGTCTTAACAATCGTGCATAATATTTATGGAATGTGGAGTTGTTAGGAAAGTGCTGAATTAATTCCTTAGCAAAATTAAGAGCCGTTGAATTATCATCTTCAAATTGATAATACAAAGTCATCAAAAAATATTTTGATTCTATTCTGGTGTATTTTCCATTTTTTGATGCGTTAAGCAGTTGTTTTATTCCTTTTGTGCGGTCTCCTTTTGGGAAAAAGAACATAATTGGTTTTAAGAAAGTATATTTTTCGGGAATCACTTCTGCGTAATAATTATAAATCCCGAACCCAAACTGTACATCAACATTTTTCGGATCAAGCTTGTAGGCTTCATTAACAAGAGGAAGAGCATCTTTGCCGTCTGCCGCGGCATCAAGCCATTCTTCTCTGATGGAATAAAATCTTCCTCTAAATCCTAAAGCACCTCCTTTGAAAAAAAGTGCATCAACATTATTTGGATTTTTTTCCAAAAGATCATCACAAAAATCAATTGTTTCATTCAGTTGATTTACAAACAAATCGTCATATTGCTCATCGTCTAAATCAACCATGATCTTCCACCAAGTAATCATAGCAGGGAAGAATTTGACGAAAGGATGTTTAGGGTTCTCCTTTTTGATTAGACCATAAGTTTCTTGAGCATTTTCAAATTCAAGAGCATAGATTTGATTTATACCTGCGTGAACAAGAGAATCAAATTTGGCAGTCTGAGCAAAACCAACTGTAGAAACGAAAAGTATGCATAAAATAATAACCCACGATTTTAGCCGTGGGATATTATCATTAAAAAAATATTGAATTATTAAATTCATAAAAAATTATTTTCGTTTTGGTCTGTAAATATGTGTTGCTTCACCAAAATATGATTCCGCACTTTCCATAACAGTTTCAGATAAGGTTGGATGCGCATGAATTGTTAATGCAACATCTTTTGCCAATGCCGCCATTTCAACAGCTAATGTACCTTCGGCAATTAATTCACCGGCACCAGCTCCAACAATTCCCATACCTAATATTCTCTCGGTTTCCGGATCTATTATTAACTTAGTTAGACCATCAAGTCTTTCAAGAGTTTTTGCTCTGCCACTCGCAGCCCAAGGAAACTTTGCAACTTCTATCTTTATACCTTTTTCTTTGGCTTCGGTTTCATTTAAACCAACCCACGCTAATTCCGGATCGGTAAATACAACTGCCGGAATTGCAGCAGGTTCAAATACCACTTTATGTCCGGCAATTACTTCTGCAACAACCTTTCCCTCAGCAGTAGCTTTATGAGCCAACATCGGATTCCCGACTATATCTCCGACAGCAAAAATGTTTGGATCATCTGTTCTTCTTTGTGAGTCTACTTTTACAAATCCTTTATCATCCAATTGAATTTTTGTATTCTCTAATCCCAATCCTTGTGTTACAGGTTTTCTTCCGACCGAAACAAGTACTTTATCAAATGTTTGTTCTTTTTCCTCTACCTTGTCACCTTCAAATGTGACTTTCAATCCGGATTTGGTTTCTTTAATATCTACAACTTTTGTGTTGAGGTATACATTTTCCATCATTGAGTTAACACGTTTCGAGAGAATAGAAACGAGATCACGGTCAGCACCTGGCAATAAACCTGAAGTCATTTCAACAACGGTGACTTTACTTCCGAGAGCAGCATAAACTGTTCCGAGTTCAAGTCCGATGTAACCACCGCCGACAACCAATAATTTTTTAGGTATATCTTCAATCTCTAAAGCGGTCGTTGAATCTAAAATTCTCTTTGAGCCAATATCCAAACTAGGAACTTTAGCGGGAACTGAACCTGTAGCAAGAATTGCGTAATCAAAAGTGAGTTCTTCGGTTCCGCCTTCTGCTTTTTCAACTTTTATTTTAGATGAGTTGATAAATGTTGCAGTACCTTGAATAAAATTTATTTTTCTTTGTTTTATTAGTTGACCTAATCCACCTGTCATATGCGAAATTACTTCATTTTTCCATTCTCGAATTCTGTTTACATCTATTTCAGGTTTTCCAAATTTGATTCCCCAATGTTCGGCTTCTTTCGTTTCATTTAATAACTTAGCAATATGCAGTAATGCTTTTGATGGGATACAACCCCGTTGTAAACAAACTCCGCCGGCTTTTGCATTTTTATCAATCAATGTAACATCCATTCCTAAATCGGCAGCCATAAATGCAGCCCCGTATCCACCGGTTCCCGCCCCAATAATTACTATTTTTTTTGACATTCTTTTCTCCAAAATTTTTGTCCAATTCAGTTCACCACAGAGAGCTCGAAGGACACAAAGTTAAATTTTATAACAAAATCTTAAATGGGTTTTCTAAGGCTTCCACAATCCATCTTAAAAATCTGATTGCATCAGCACCGTCAATTATTCTATGATCATACGAAAGTGATAACGGCAAAATTAAACGTGGGACAAATTCACCGTCTTTATAAACAGGTTCGTAACTTCCTCTTGATACACCGAGTATTGCAACTTCTGGTGAATTGACAATTGGGGTGAAGTATGTACCGCCTATTCCACCAAGATTACTTATCGAGAAGTTTCCACCTTGCATGTCTTCGAGAGCGATTTTCTTATCTCTCGCTTTACCGGCTATTTCACCAAGTTCAATTGAAAGTTTTGTTATACTTTTTTTGTCGACATCCTTTATTACAGGAACTAACAAACCACGTTCGGTATCAACAGCAATTCCAACATTGTAATATTTCTTATAAATAATTTCTTTCTTTTCCATATCAATGCTGCAATTGAATTGTGGAAATTGTTTTAATGCTTCGGCTACAATTTTCAAAAGAATAGCAGTAACTGTGAGTTTGCCACCGGCATTTTCAACTTGTTTGGAAAATTGCTTTCTAAATTTTTCGAGATTCGTTATATCGGCTTTATCGAATTGCGTTACATGAGGTATAGTAGCCCAAGCATATGAAAGATGTTCAGCTGTTTTCTTTCTGATGTTGTTCATCGGTTCACGTTCAATTGATCCCCATTTTGAAAAATCCGGTAATGTTTCAGATGAGATTCCAATTGCTCCGCCACCTTTGCTTATATTTTCATTCAAATTTTTCGCGAATGATTTCACATCTTCAATTGAAATTCTTCCACCCGGTCCTGATCCTCTTACTTGGTGAATATCAATTCCAATTTCCCTGGCAAATCTTCTTATGCTTGGTGATGCCGGTGCAATTTTTCCCGAAATTTCTTTTTGGAACTGTCTAGCCGAGTGAGTTGAATCTGCTGGAATTTCAACAGCTTTGGAAGATTCAGATCTCTCTTCAGATTTCTTTTCGACTTTTTCTTCCTTTTTCTCTTCAACCTTCTTTTCCGGTTCAGAGGATTTTTTTATAGCAGATCCAGAAGTTTCTAAAACCAAAACTGTTTCACCAACTTTTGCTTTTTGACCTTCTTTAATTTTTACTTCGGTCACTTTACCGCTTCTATCAATCGGCACTTCTACTGTTGCTTTATCGGTTTCAATTTCAAGAACCGGATCATCTTCATTTATATCATCTCCGACTTTAACCAAAATCGCAGTGACATCAGCACTCTCAATATTTTCACCAAGTTCGGGAAGTTTGAATTCATAACTTCCGGTAATTTCTTTTTGTGGTGATTCGGTTTTATTTTCTTTCACTTTTTCTTTTTTCGGTGTTTCATCTTTTTTCGCTTCGGTATTTTTCTCACTTGTTTTCGTTTCTTCTTTCTTCGGTGCATCTTCTGATTTTGACTCTCCGGATTTTTCAAGAGTCAAAATTACTTGTCCGACCTTTGCTGTCTCACCGGCTTTTATATGAACTTTAGTAATTTTTCCGCTAACATCTGATGGGACTTCAACTGTAGCTTTATCTGTTTCAATCTCTAATACAATATCATCAACATTTATTACATCACCTTCGGAAACAGTAACATTTACAATGTCAGCGGTTTCAATATTTTCGCCAAGTTCAGGTAATTTAAATTCAATAGCCATTTCAATTCCTAAGTTTAATTTTCAATTAAGATTTTGTTGGATTTGGTTTATCAAGATTAATTCCCAAATCCTTAACAGATTTTTTCAGAACATCAGCTTTCAATTTACCGTCTTGTACTAATGTGTGAAGAGTCGCATATACTATATGTTTTGCATCCACTTCAAAGAAGTCTCTAAGCGATGCACGTCCTTCACTTCTACCAAAACCAAAAGTTCCAAGCGATGCATATTTTCCGGGCAAGTATCTTGAAATAGCATCTGATAATATTTGGACATAATCAGATGCAGAAACAAACACACCTTTTTCATCATTTGTAATTTCTTTAATGTAAGGATCCTTAGCTTTTTTAGTTGGATTCATTCTATTGAATCTTTCTGTATCCATTATATCCAAATGGAGTTCTTTATAGCTTGTAACACTCCAAACATCAACGGCAACAGCATATTGTTTTTCGAGAATCTCCGCTGCTTTTCTTACTTCATTTAGTATTGTACCACTTCCTAATAAATGAGCTTTTGCTTTTACGGATTTCTTTTTCGATTCACTGAATTTATACATTCCTTTTAATATGCCTTCTTTTGTTGCTGCCTTAGGCATAGTCGGCTGAACGTAACTTTCATTCATAACTGTAACGTAGTAGAACAAATCTTCTTGCTTTTCATACATTCTATAAATTCCTTCGCGAATAATGATTGCAAGTTCATAAGCATAAGCCGGATCATAAGCTTTAAGATTAGGAATTGGATATGCTAAAAGATGACTATTTCCGTCCTGATGCTGTAAACCTTCTCCGGCAAGTGTTGTTCTGCCGGCAGTAGCTCCAACTAAAAATCCTTTACATCTCATATCGGCTGCAGCCCAAGCCAAATCACCAATTCTCTGGAAACCAAACATTGAATAATAAGTGAAGAATGGAATTGTATTAACTCCATGATTAGCATACGATGTTCCGGCCGCAATAAATGAAGACATTGCTCCGGCTTCAGTAATTCCTTCTTCAAGTATTTGACCGTTCTTTGCCTCTTTATAATAAAGAAGACTGTCACGATCAACCGGTTCGTAAAGTTGACCCCCGTGTGCATAAATACCAATTTGACGGAAGAGAGATTCCATTCCGAATGTTCTTGCTTCATCCGGAACAATTGGCACAATTAGTTTACCAACTTCTTTATCCTTCAAAAGTTTAGTGAGAATTCTCACATAAACCATTGTAGTGGAAACTTCTCTATCATCGGTTCCTTTATAAAATTCTTCAAATAATTCTTCTGATGGAGTTTGGATAGACTGATTTTTTACAACTCTTTTCGGTACATAACCGCCAAGTGCTTTTCTTCTTTCTTTCAGATATTTTATTTCTGCGCTGTCTTCGGAAGGACGATAAAACGGAGCTTTTGAAACATCTTCATCAGAAATAGGAATACCAAAACGAGTTCTAAATTCTCCGAGTTCTTCTTCGTTTAATTTTTTCTGTTGATGTGTAATATTTTTTCCTTCACCGGCTTCACCTAGTCCGTATCCTTTAATTGTCTTCGCAAGGATGACCGTCGGCTTTCCGTTATTATTTTCGACGGCGGTTTTATAAGCGGCATAAACTTTTTCGGGATCATGTCCGCCGCGTTTCATTTTTTGTAATTGTTCATCGGAGAGATCTTTAACTAATTCTTTTAACTCGGGATATTTTCCCCAGAAATTTTCTCTTATGTATGATCCATCTTCGACAATATACTTTTGCGATTCACCGTCAATCATTTCATTCATTCGTTTAACCAGTAAACCTGTTTTATCATTTTCAAGAAGCGGATCCCAATCACTTCCCCAAACAACTTTAATTACATTCCAACCGGCACCACGAAATCCTGCTTCTAATTCCTGAATAATTTTTGAATTACCACGAACCGGTCCGTCTAATCTTTGTAAGTTGCAGTTAATCACAAAAATCAGATTATCTAATTTTTCACGAACTGCAAGAGAAATTGCACCAAGAGTTTCTGGTTCATCTGTTTCACCGTCGCCAAGAAATGCCCAAACTTTTGCACCTGTATCTTTCTTAAGTCCGCGATCTTCCAAATATCTATTAAACCTAGCTTGATAAATTGCTTGAATAGGACCAAGTCCCATTGATACAGTTGGGAATTCCCAAAAATCCGGCATTAGCCAAGGGTGTGGATAAGATGAAAGTCCACCACCGGGTTTTAGTTCTCGTCTAAAATTTTCTAATTGTTCAACCGATAATCTTCCTTCAAGAAAAGCTCTTGCATAAATTCCGGGTGCGGCATGACCTTGGAAATAGATCATGTCACCTTCGTTATTATCATCTTTGCCTCTGAAAAAATGATTGAACCCGATTTCATACAAAGTTGCAGCAGAAGCATATGTTGATATATGTCCGCCTATTCCTGGTTCTTCACGATTTGCACGGACAACCATTGCCATTGCATTCCAACGAATTAAACTTTTTATTCGGCGTTCAATTTCTCTTCCTCCCGGGAAATGTGGTTGTTGACTTCTAGGGATGGTATTGATGTATGGTGTATTTGCAGTGAAAGGTAATTCCACGCCGGATTCATGTGCATATGTATCTAAATCGTGAAGTAATTCTTTTACACGTTCCGGACCATATGCTTGTAAAATATACTCAAGTGACTCTAACCATTCCTTTCTTTCAATATCTTTAAGATTCTCTGCACCATTGTTTTTGTTGTCAGCCATAATTTATCCTTTGAATTTATTCAATTTTCGCAATTTTTAAGAAAATATGACACGCTCTCTTAAATATCGACCAGAAATGTAAGAATATTCTTGATAAAGTTGTAGTCTATGTAAAGTATACTTTACATGATTTATCTATATCAAAAAAAAAGTATAGAATTAGTATAAAATTAATTAACTTGAAATACTAAATAGTGGTGCACAAGATTGTAATGGCAATAAAACGAAAGTTTACTACAAAAAAGATTACAGCCTATTCAGTGCTGATTCTAACAATTCTACTAATACTTATAAATCTAAATTCTCTTGTAAATATTCTAAACTCATTTCTACCAAACAATGACGATATAAAACCTGCTTATGAAAATGAAAAGTTAATTCTAATAGCTAACTTTATTAGTAATGAGAATAATTTGAATTTCGATATCAGATTAAAAGAAGCATTTAACCGAGCTTTTTGGTCTTCTAACGTTAGAATTGAAATATTAGATTCAAGCCTCCAAAGTGAAAATATAAATTCAATGTGGCATCAAGGCAAAATTTATAATGCAACCATTGTTATTGGTGGTAGAGTAGATAAGTATGGTAT
>QZJX01000066.1 GCA_003599395.1 Ignavibacteriales bacterium
TTCAATTGCACCGGTTTCATTTAACATTTTTTGAGTGATTGTCATAAAGCCAACTTTGCCGGAAGAGCTAAGCGTTAATGAATCTAATGCTTTCCCCAACAGTTTTATTTTCCCGAATTTTGATTGATCGTATAATTGGTCATAAACATAGGTAGGATTTACGCCAAGCTCCAGCAAATGAGCTGCAATTCTGTGAACTTTTGGTGTAGTCCTATCGTACTTAAATGAACCCGTATCTGTCATAATTGCGGCATAAATTTGAAGAGCAATATCATAATCAAATTCTACAATCTTTGATTCGTTTATAAAATCATAGAGCAATTCACCGGTTGCCGATAATTCAGTATCGATAAAAAAAAGATCGGCAAAATCTCCTTTGTCTTGATGATGATCTATACAAATTTTTAACGCTTTACTTTCCAAAAAAGATTTTTCTACACTAACTAATCTATTAGACCGATTTAGATCCAACGCAAAAAGTACATCTGCATTTTTAAAAATCTCATCATGTTTGTCGGCATCAAACTTTTCTATCGCTTTATTCTTATCAAGGAATAGTAGGTTGTAAGGAGTTACGCTGTGATTAATAACTCTAACATCTTTATTCAACTTTTTCAGAACATGATACAACGCAAGTTCAGACCCAATTGCATCGGCATCAGGGTTAACATGTGCTGATATAATAAATCTCTGGTTGTTAAGAATAATATCTTTCAATAATTCGTAATTCATGTTTGCTAAAAAATTTTGGGGTTAAGATGCGAAAATTTGTTGCAATATCATAGTTTAGTATACCATGGGAAAAGCCCAACTTCTCAAAGAAGTTGGGCTTTTGTTAAAAGAAGACTAGCTTTTAATAATCTAAAGAAAAGTAACTTAATTAACTTCCCAGGTATTTCCGCTAAATAGAACTTTTTCCAAATCACCTTTTCCTTTTTTCTCGGTAATTTTATTTATTTGTTCGGTAACACCTTCATCATATGTTGGTTTATTAATCTGTCTAAAAATACCAATAGGAGTAGGGAGTTCAGGATTATCGGTCATATGAGCTAATAAGAATGATCTTCCAGCATTAGTATCAAATTCATCATGTACAACTAAATCATTCACTGAATGCTTACCATCATTCAAATCAACTACAACAGGTTTAAAGCCATCTAACTTAATACCTTTATTTTTTTCTTTACCGAAAATCATCGGATTACCATGTTCTAAGTAAAGCAAGTGATCTTCTTTTGTTTCTTTATCAGTCAGCAACTCGAACGCACCGTCATTGAAAATATTACAGTTTTGGAAGATTTCTATAAAAGCTGTGCCTTTATGTTTTGCAGCACGTTTAATCATTTCTTGCATATGCTTTGGTTCTCTATCGATTGTTCTTGCAACAAAAGAAGCTTCTGCTCCCATCGCTAAAGAAATTGGATTGAAAGGATAATCAACACTACCGTATGGTGTACTCTTGGTAACTTTTCCTTTTTCGGAAGTTGGTGAATATTGCCCTTTTGTTAATCCATAAATTCTATTATTGAATAGAAGAATTTTTAGATCAATATTTTTTCTGCAAGTATGGATAAAATGATTCCCACCGATACTCAACAAGTCACCGTCTCCGGTTGCAACCCAAACCGAAAGATCAGGTCTCGCAACTTTTAATCCGGTTGCAATTGCAGGAGCTCTACCGTGAATGCCATGCATACCAAATGTTTCCATGTAATATGGGAATCTGCTTGAACAACCAATACCGGAAATCCATGTAATTTTTTCTTTAGGAATTCCAATATCAGGAAAAGTTCTTTGAACTTGTGCAAGGATTGAGTAATCACCACAACCCGGACACCATCTCACATCCTGACTGGTTGCAAAGTCTTTTGCTGTTAGTTTCTTAACTTCTATATTATTATCTGCCATTGCCGCCTCCAAGTAATTCGCTTATCTTATTTTGCACTTCAGAAGATTTGAAAGGTAACCCTTTGATTTTTGTATAAGATTCTACTTCGATTAAGAATTCTCCTCTGATTACTTTTGCAAGTTGACCAAGGTTTAATTCCGGTATAAGAATTTTCTTATACTTTCTCAAAACTTCTTCAGTATTTTTTGGCATTGGGTTCATGTATTCAAGATGAGCTTGAGCTACTTTTAATCCACCTTTGCGAGCAAGATTTACTGCTTCGGTGATTGCCCCAAAAGTACCTCCCCAACCTAGGACTAATAGATCAGAATCAACATCTCCAGTAACTTCTAAAGGAGGAAGATCATTCTGAACATTCTTTACTTTTTCTGCTCTTAACCTTACCATATAATCATGATTATCAGGATCATAACTTACGTTACCTGTGATGTGTGCTTTTTCAAGACCACCAATTCTATGTTCTAAACCGGCTGTGCCCGGAACTGCCCAAGGTCTTGAAAGATTTTCATCTCTCATATATGGTTGGAAGTTTTCAGGATCGGTTCTGTATTCTTTCTTGAAAGTTTCTAATTCCGAAACTTGTGGAACTTTCCAAGGTTCTGATCCATTTGCCAGATATCCGTCACTAAGCAAGATTACCGGAGTCATATATTTCAGAGCTATTTTTGCGGCTTCTATTGATTTATAAAAACAATCACTAGGTGTTTTTGCTGCGATGACTGGGATTGGAGCTTCACCATTTCTGCCATAAATAGCTTGGAATAAATCTGCTTGTTCGGTTTTCGTCGGTAAACCGGTACTTGGTCCACCTCTTTGAATATTTATAATCACGATTGGTAATTCCGTCATCACTGCCAATCCCATTGCTTCAGTTTTCAATGCCATACCGGGACCGGAAGTAGTTGTTATTGCAAGCGATCCACCAAAGGCTGCACCAATTGCCGAAGCGATACCGGCAATTTCATCCTCTGCCTGAAAAGTTTTCACTCCAAAATTTTTGTATGAGCTTAAGAAATGCAGAATATCTGAAGCAGGAGTAATTGGGTATGAACCTAAGAATAACGGCAATCCGGATAATTCTGAGGCAGCAACAAATCCAAGTGCAATAGCTTCATTACCAGAAACATTTCTGTAAACTCCTTTAGGAAGTTCTGCAGGTTCAACTGTATATCTTGTAGTAAAAATCTCTGTCTGTTCACCGAAATAATATCCGGCTTTTAATGCAATATTGTTAGCTTCAACAAACTGAGGAGATTTTGCAAATTTAGCATCTATCCATTTTTGTGTAGGTTCAAGCGGACGATTATATAACCAATACATTAAACCAAGCGCAAAAAAGTTTTTACATCTTTGTATTTCTTTTGTACTTAACGAAGTTTCTTTAAGTGCATTAGACGTTAATGATGTTATCGGAACTTGATGCACTCTAAATCCATCCAAAGATCCATCCTCGAGAGGGTTTGAATCATACTGAGCAGTTTTTAGATTTTTTAAATCAAACGCATCGGAGTTAACAATAATTACTGCAGATGGTTTTAGATTTCTTAAATTCACTTTTAATGCAGCCGGATTCATAGCCACTAACACATCAGGACTATCACCCGGTGTATGAACATCTTTAGAACTAAAATGTAATTGAAATCCCGATACACCGTAAAGTGTTCCGGCAGGGGCGCGGATTTCAGCAGGATAATCTGGTAAAGTACTTAAATCATTACCCACAATTGCAGTTGTATCACTGAATTGTGTTCCGGTCAACTGCATACCGTCACCGGAATCACCGGCAAACATCACAGTAACTTCGGAAATCTGTTCAACTTTTTTTCCGTTTTCTTGTGTCATTGTTTTACTTAACTCTTGTGTTTATTTGTACATATTTAATTAAATGTATCTTACTAAGTTAGAAAAGCTATTCTCCTTAAGCAATTGAATAAGGAGCTAATTTATTTTTAATAACATATCTAAAAATTCATCGGCATTTACATAGCCTGTTAGTCGTTTTGCTTCATCACCTTTTGAATCAATCATAAGTACAGTAGGCATTCCCACTATACTGAATTTGTCTCGTATTTGTTCCGTAAATTCATCCATTGTTCTGGTCATATCAACTTTAAATGCAACAAATTCTTTTGATTTTTCAATTACCCGAGGATCTGAAAATGTTAATGCATCCAATTCTTTACAAGGAATACACCAATCAGCATAAAAATCTATTAATATTTTATCATTGTTCGCTAAAGCTGCTTCATATTTTTCATGAGTATATTCTTCCCAATCAGGTGACATTTTTTCTGATGGGATTATCATATAAACAGATAAAGCTATTACGAGTATCGAAAAAACATACTTGAAAATTCTGAATCCTTTGATCTCATTTCCTTTTTTATCAACAAACAATAAAATTAATCCTGCTAGAATTCCGAATATCGGTAACAAATAATAATTGACTTCTTTAGGCAACAGCGGACCAATAAAGTAAAGTGCCATACCAAGTAATAGAAATCCAAAGATATGTTTTACCGCTTCCATCCAGAAACCTGCTCTAGGTAATTGTTTAATTTTACCTGAGAAGAGTGCCAAAAATAAATAAGGAGTACCTAAACCTATTGCAAGGAAAAAGAACATTAAAAATCCAAAGAAAGGATCACCTTTTGCAGCGACATAGGTTACAAGTCCGATGACAAACGGACCGATACAAGGAGCCGCAACGATTCCCATAGTTAAGCCCATAAACAAGGCACCTAATGCACCTGACTTCGCACCGCCTGCCTTCATTACAAGTGAATCCGGAAGCTTAAATTCGTACAAACCAAACATGCTAAGTGATAATACTACAAAAACCAAAGCAATAAATATTATCACAATGGGATTTTGCAAAAGCGCTCCGAATACCGCACCGCTTAACGAAGTCACGACACCAATTACCGAATATGTGACGGACATACCAAGAACATAGAGAACACCGAGAATAAACAGTTTACCGGTTCGACCTTCACTTTGTCCGCCAAAATATCCAACTGTTATTGGGATTAAAGGATAAACGCAAGGTGTTAGATTTAATGCGAGTCCGCCGAGAAAAACTAAAAGTAAACTTATTAACAATCCACTCGATTCAAGTTGACTTGCAAGAGAGTCTTCTTCTTCAACAGTTTCACTTACATAACTTAAATCGATTTTGGAGAATACATTTCCGTTAATTTCACTTATGGAAGTCTGCTTATCGACCACTTCAACTGTGATTGTATCTTTAATAGAATTCGGCGGCATGCATGTTACATCGTTACATGCTTGATAAATAAATTCGATTGGGATTTCATAAATACCGACTTGTGCGTTTTCGTTTACTTGCAAAATTCCGCCGACAAAAACTTCACCTTCAAAAACGCTTACAGGAACATCTGAAAAACCAAAATTGTATTCTTTTGCTTTCGGGAAAACAACAGACAGTAGATTAAAATTTTCATCAGTCTTCAAATTTATTTCCGAAGGAATAAGAAAATCTTCATTCGGTTTATCTGAGTTGATATGCCATGTATCTTCAATGTTAAGTTTAAATGCAAACTTAAGTTGGCTTCCTGAGTGAATCTTCTCAAATGATTGGTACAGATCGGCTTTAACTAGATCAACATCGGGCCCAAACTGTGCGTTAACTGAAACTGTAAAAACAAATAAAATTATTAACTGAATAAATCTTCTATACATTACTTTCTCCATCTTTGAACAATTGGGAATCTTCTCCCGTAACCAAATGCTTTTGTAGTGACACGCAGAACCGGTGCAGCTTGTTTTCTTTTAAATTCATTTAAGTCAACCAAACGTAAGACTTTGCGAACGGTTTCCGCATCTTTTATTTCTTTATTTATTTCATTAAACTCTTTGTACTCTTCTAAATACATTTTTAATATTCTATCAAGAACCGGATAAGGGGGAAGCGAATCTTGATCTGTTTGATCAGGTCTTAATTCGGCAGAAGGCGCTTTATCAATAATTTCTTTCGGAATTATTTCACCGTTTCTATTAATGTAATTTGCAATTCTGTAAACATCGGTTTTGTAAACATCGCCAATTACCGCTAAAGCTCCTGCCATATCACCATACAAAGTTGCATAACCAACTGCCATTTCGGACTTATTGCCGGTAGCACAAAGCATATAACCGTGTTTGTTCGAAAGTGCCATTAAATACAATCCGCGTATTCTTGATTGCAAATTTTCTTCGGTTGTATCAGCCGGTTTATCTTTAAATGCTTCTTTAAGCTGCTCATTAATTTTTTCAAATACAGGTTGAACAGAAATCATATCAGATGTGATGCCAAGATTTGAAATAAGTTTTTCGGAATCTTTCACACTTCCTTCCGAAGAATATTGTGAAGGCATCATTGCAACATGAACATTATCTTTTCCGAAAGCTTGAACAGCAATGTAGGTAACTAATGCAGAATCCATTCCACCGCTTAGTCCAATCAATGCTTTTTTGAATCCGGTTTTGTTTCCGTATTCCCGTAGACCAAATATTAATGCGCCAAGTACTTCTTCTTCAAATGATTTTTCGAATTCCGTTATTTCATCGTATTCTTGATTTGTATCAAAAATAAAATAATCTTCTTCATAAGATTTACCAACATATTGCAATTTTCCTTTTGCATCAAAACACATACTTGCACCGTCAAAAATCAAATCGGTTTGCGCACCGACTGTACAAACATATGCAAGAGGAAGTCTATCTGTCTTAGTTAATGTCGATAACATATCGTAACGTTCTTGTCTTCTGCCAAAGGCATAAGGGCTTGCGGAAATATTTATAAGTATGGTTGCACCTTTATCAACTAAACGTTGAACAGGATCATATTCGTATCGTCTTTTTTTCCAGTAATCCGCATCGTTCCAGATATCTTCACAGATTGAAATTCCTAATTTTTCACCACGGAATTCGTGCACATAAACATTTTTAGCGGATTCAAAATATCTCACTTCATCGAATACATCATAATTTGGGAGAAGTGTTTTGTGCTGAGTAAATTGAATTTTTCCGTCGTAACAAACCGCTGCAGAGTTATAAATCCCAGTACCAACATTATCGAATTCTTCGGTTAGAGTTCCGAAAATTAATCCAACTTCATTAGTTTGCAAAGCAATTTCATTAGCAGCATTAATTACAGCTTGCCGGAATTCGCTTTTTTCGACGAGGTCTTGAGGTTGGTATCCGCAAAGGAAAAGTTCAGGGAAAATTACTAGATCAACTTGATCTTCTACTCCCCTTTTATAACCTTCTAAAATCTTTGCTTTATTTCCATCTATGTCGCCGATTATTGGGTTGGCTTGACACAGAGCAATCTTCATTGATAAACTAAATAATTTATGATCTTAAAAAATAGACAACTTATTCCGATTTATCAATGCAAATAGGAAGCTATCATTAAAATTTAGGAGCTTTATTAAATTGAACCCCTTCAGGGTTCATATACTTTATCTGGTTTCATTTTCTCCGTGTTTCACACGGAGCTATTTATATTTGACTGCTTCGCAGTCAACTTGATAATTTATGTCTTTTGCAATATTTGAGAAACAACTCCGAAGGAGTCAGATATGAATAGCTTGGGGCAACACCCCAAGATTAAAAATTGGTAAGTTGAATAACAACCATGAAGTGGTTGAATAAAGGGAGGAAGGATCGAGATCAATACTTATTAAAAACATCAAGAATTTTAATCAATTGCTGGAATTCCAATTTATTGAGAGCACCAGTGCAGCTAGTTGGTAATCTGATGAAATAAGTTTAAGTATTAAGTGACAATTTATGACAAAAAAGTGGGGAAATTATAGAAAACCCTCAAAACATTTCAAAAATGAGTGCGTCTAAAAATTTGAATCCAAAAGAGAGGTTTATCATGGCAGAAAGACTATATCGTTCCCGTTCAAAAAAAATTATTGGTGGAGTTGCCGGCGGTTTAGCCGATTATCTGAACCTCGATCCGGTTTTAATTAGAGTTATTTTTGTGATTATTACTTTAATAAACGGACTCGGAATTTTACTCTACATAATTTTATGGATTGTTGTTCAAGAAGAACCCTACAAAACTTTTTCGTACGAAATGGGTTCAGGAAGTGAAACTGCACAGTCAGATAATAAGCAAAACGCTGAGTCACCGAAACAATCGACCCATCATCAACAATCAACCGATCATCCAAACGGGAAAGGAAGAATTATTGTCGGTGTTATTTTAATCGCGTTGGGATTCATATTCTTAGCGGAAAATTGGTTCCCACATTTTGATTTTTACGATGTACTTCCGCTAGCTTTAGTTGCCGGTGGTATTTATTTAGTCATGAATTCATTAAACAAAAAAGAGAATAAACAATGAAAGCGGGTCAATTATTTTGGGGATTAGTTTTTGTTACAATCGGTGTGCTGATCTTAGCCGCAAAGTTTGATTGGTTTTACATTGACTTAGGTTATTTATCGGATTTTTGGCCGGTTCTTCTGATACTTTGGGGCGGATTAATACTTGCTAAGAAATCTGTTGTCAAACCATTTATCGCGATTGTTCTAGGTATTTTGACCGGATTAATAATTTACGGTGCAGTAACGCGTGTAACCAATTTTAATTTTTGGAATGACAAATGGGATTCAAATGTTGAATGGAGAAATGATTCTCAGAATTTTATAGCGGATTATGATGAGTCAATCGAAAATGCTTTCTTGGAACTTTCCGCCGGTGCGGGGAAAATTGTCGTAAGAAAAACTACTAGTGATCTGATTAATGGTTATACCCGCGGTGATTTTGCTCGGTATAAATTTGATACGCGAATCTCCGGCAATAAAGCATTGATTGATCTTAGGATGAAAGATTCGTCATTCAGAGTGTTCGAAGATAGAATTGATAATCGTTTAGATATTAGGCTAAATGAAAATCCCATTTGGGATATGGATCTTAAACTTGGCGCAGCAAGTTCAATTTTGGAATTAGAAGAATTCAAAATTCATGAACTTAGTTTAAAGACAGGTGCGACCGATATCGAATTAAGACTTGGAGACAAACTTGAAAGATCAGATGTAAAAGTTGAAATGGGTGCTGCAAATTTAGAGATTTATATCCCCAGAAATAGCGGTTGCCAAATTCGAGGTGAAATGTTTCTATCCGGTAAAGATTTTGAGGGATTCAGAAAAGTTAACAATGTATATGAAACAAATAATTTCGATGAATCATCAAATAAGATTTATATCGAAATTCACGGTGCGGTTTCTAATGTTGAAGTGAGTAGATATTAATTTGTAGAGATATCCCGATTTGCGGGATGTCTCCACGAATAATAAATTGCATTATCAAAAATTTTTAGTAATCTTTTAGGGATACAGCTGTTTTCGGAAATTCATTTACAATCTTTTTATCCAATGTAATAAGTTTAACTTTCAGTGATTCCGCAAGAGTGACAAATTCTAGATCATATGCTGAAAGCTTACACTTATTGACTCTTTCTAATACCGCAATTGAGTCAACAGAGAATTCGTTCCCTTTCAGGATTTTTTGCGCTTCTCGCATTATCTCAAATGATTGATTTAAAGTAAGCAGTTTTTTACGCATATAAAGAGTAAGAATACTTCTAAATTCAGAACGCCAAAGCAAAGGTGCACACCAATGAGAATCTGATTTTAACAGTCTTTCGGTATTTTGGGTATATTCTCCATTCATAAATAGATATGCTACAACATTTGTATCTATAACAATCATATTCTACCGTTATCCTTTGCTTTCTCAAGCTCATCTAAATTGATTTCGAAATTGAGATTATCCCTAATCATTTTAGATTTTTCTAGAATCTGCTCAACCTCAAGTTTATTTGTGAGCAGAACTTCTTCAAGGCAAGCAATTATTTCACTGTTTATACTTCTGCGGGAAAGTTCGGAACGTTGTTTAAGTTTTTTATGAACTCTCTCAGGTATATTTCTTACGGTAATACTATTCATTTAATGTGCCTCCATAATGATGTCATAATATAACCATAGGTAAAACTATCTGCAATTATTCTTTTTAAGTAGAATGGAGAATTCAGGACTTAGAATTCAAAAAAGAAAAATAATTCGATTGAATCATTTCATTTTACCAACAACATTTTTTTAGTTAACCTTTTTCCACTGGTTTCTAAAACGTAAAAGTAAACGCCGCTTGTTAGATTGCTTCCATCGAACTGTACTTCGTAACTGCCCGGTTGCATTGGTTTGTTGAGGAGGGTTTGGATTTCCCGACCTAATATGTCATACACACGTAGGGACAAGTCGCGACTTGTCCCTACATTTGCAACTGTAAATTTTATTGTTGTGGTTGGGTTAAATGGGTTTGGGTAGTTTTGGGAAAGTGCGAGTTGATTGTCGATTGCCTCTTCATCAACGGAGACAATTGTTCCATACTGCTCACCATAAATTATCGCACCTTTGAGATACATCCAGTGTCCTTCTTCTTTGATGAGAATACATCCAATGCCGTCAGCAAGAACTTCCGATTGGAAAAATCCGTCATACGAAACTTCTCGCGTGAGAACAGTATCACCAAAAACCTCATACCATAGAGGTCTACTCACTCTCGTCTCATAAGGAATTTCAAAGAATTTATATTCCCAACCCGGATATACAAATCTATATGAGTTTATATAGTATACGTCATCGCTCATATCAACACTATCCAATAAAAGCTCTTCGTTGTAAACACTGTTATGATTTACATCTGCTACGTCAAGCATTAATGTCGAACTAAAATCAATTTTGTTTCTTTCCCACATAAATACATGACCATTATCATACAAGTAATCGACCTTTTTGTAATATAGTTGATTATTTACAACTGTATCTTTTTCAACAAATCTTGTCAATATTTCACCATCGGAAGAATATTGCCACATATTCCCCACCCATAATGGTCTCCAATCATACTCTTCCATCATATACTTTTTTTCAAATTCTTTAGGAACAGAATCAAGTTTTTTGATGTGCTCTTGAGCATTACATACTGTAATAAAAATCAATAAAATTAAAAGTATAATTCGCTTGAAATTTTTCATTTTATCAACACCATTTTTTTACTTATTTTTTTTCCACCGGTTTCTAAAACATAGAAGTAAACTCCGCTTGTTAGATTGCTGCCGTCGAATTCTATTTCATAACTGCCGGGTTGCATTGGTTTGTTGAGGAGAGTCTGGATTTCCCGACCTAACATGTCATACACACGTAGGGACAAGTCGCGACTTGTCCCTACATTGGGGACTGAGAATTTTATTGTTGTGGTTGGGTTGAATGGGTTTGGGTAGTTTTGGGATAAAGTAAACTTATTTAGGATATCATTATTTTCTTTAACACTTGTCTTAGTTCCATACTTAACCCCATCTACTTCAGCGTACCTTAAGTAAGAATAATAATTTACAGCCCAGACTATAATTATTGTTTCATAAAAATATGACACTCCAATATTTTCAGTATATTTCCAACCATCATAATTTGTACTACTTGCACAATATTGATCGGCGAATCGTGTCCACCTCAGCTCATCAAATAATTCTTCTTGTTCAAAACTCTTTAAATAATGACAGAACGGCAAAAAATCATCAACTTGTGCAAGCAAACTATCGATAACAAACTCTTTGTCATGATGGTATTGATAAATATTTCCATCAGTTGAATCTACTCGAAGAAATATTCTTGAGGCGCTTTCACTTCCAAGTTTAGCACTCTCAACAACAGAGTATGTTTGATTACCCAATAGAGTATCAGCAACGATTTTTTTATAAATATACCAAGAAATATCAGGTCCAAATCCTGGCTGACTTTCAATTGTTTCATATTCCCAATAATTACCAATATGTAATGGATAATATTTTAATGCTTCTTCTACTGTATTGATTTGTGAATAAATTTGGTTTGCAGCTAGAAATAGTATCACGAGCATAAAATTCATTCTTAAATTCCTAAAATTAAGTTTCGTTAATTTTCCTTCAAACCTTATTAGTTCAATAGAAAAATAGGAGGTGTGAATCCTAAAGTCAAGACAATTTAAAAGATATGAGTTTTTGTAGAGACATCATTTATGAAGTCTGCCTTCTTGAGGTTACGAGATTTGATCACGCCATAGGCGGACAAGTTAATCAAATCTCTAAAAATCTTAATATTATTTCGGTTTCCAGAAATGTTTTTTCATATTTACGCGATCATTCTCATCAAATTCCACACCTTCAGAAATTAAAAGGTCTTTCATTAAATGTGGATCGTCGAAATGCATTTTACCAGTAAGTGCTCCCATTCGGTTGACTACTCTGTGTGCTGGAATGTTGGAATGTTTTGATGAGTTAAGTGCCCAACCAACCGTCCGAGCAGATGATTTTAGTCCACATACTTCCGCAATTGCACCGTAAGTTGTGACTTTCCCTTTCGGGATTTTTGCGGTTATCTCGAAAACTCTATCGAAAAAATCTTTGTTCTTTTTACTCATCTTTTCTCTTTGTGATCCTCCGTGATCTTTGTGGTGAAACTATACCACCGAGAGCACAAAATTACACGAAGTGCTTTAGTCAGTTTTGATTTTTACTAATAAGTAACTAATCGCTTCAACATAATTAGATTTAATATTAGTGTATATTTCTTCTGAAGTTGATTGATCATATAAATGTGAAGTTCGATTTCTATCATTTAACATATTTAGATATACTTGTTCATCGCTAATCATTCCATACTTAAATGCCTGTTGCAAACAATCTTTTGGTGACTTACAAAGAATTCCTCGTTCTTCAAGATAAAGCTTAACGGTTTTCCATAAAAGTTCAAAAGTAAATTCAAATCTTTGTATGACTCCATCTTTGTCAAGATCATCTTTAACGGAATTTACACCTTCGGTTAGTCTGAGACAAGCAGCTTCAAATTTTTTAATTGAGTATTCAAGTTCCTTCTTCATATAAAACCTTCCCGGTTTCTAAAATAATTTGCTTGAAGTCGTCATCGACCTCAGTTAAAAATACTATATCAACTTTATAAAGACCAGAAATTTTCTCAATCTCCTCTTTCGCAAAAGTCAATTTTTCTTTTCTCGGTTTAGTTTCAGTTTCAATCGCAAAATCGAAATCGGAACCAGTCGAACTACTACCCTTCGCGCGGGATCCAAAAAGTATTATCTGCTTCGGATGAAATGAATCTATTAATATTTTGCAAATTTCATTTTGAATTTCATTTTCTCTTTTCGTCATAACTTATTTCCACTTCTCATTAACGATTTCATCTCTCTTATAAATTTCATATAAATTCTTAATCTTCTTGCTCATCTTTTTTCTTTGTGCCTCTTTGTGAACTTTGTGGTGAAACTTCACCACAGAGAACACAAAGTACCACAGAGTTTTTAAGTTTTATCTTTGTTCTGCATTTCCCACATTTTCATGTAGGTCATCATGTTTGTCATTGCATGAATTGCGGAAACCATCATTCCATACACTCCGTCTTTATAACCTTTGCGCGAAATGAAATGATTTAGAAATGCGGCAACCGGATGTAATATTATTTGAAACGGTTTAACTATCTTTGAATTTACTCTTTCTTCTGCTTCAAGAGTGGAATATTTATTTATCTTAGCAAATGTATCCGATAAATTTTGATGTGTATAATGAATTAGATCATTTTTTAATGTTCCGATTTTTCCATCAACTTCAAATCCTTCATGAACTTTTCTGTCTATTACATGAGTCTTGCTTTTTCTAAAAAGTCTAAGTTGGTAATCCGGATACCAAAAACATGATTTAATAACTTTGTTCAAGAAGTAACTTTCACGCGGTATTCTGTAACCGTCAAATTGTGGATTCGTTTTTAATAGTTCTTGAATTTCTTTCTTTAAACCTTCCGAAACACGCTCATCGGCATCAATGCTTATAACCCATTCATTTCTTGCAAGTTCGAGAGAGTATTTTTTTTGTTTAGCGTAACCTTCCCAACTTTTGATAAATATTTTATCGGTGAATTCTTTTGCAATCTCAACAGTTCTATCTTTGCTTTCCGAATCAACTAAAACAATTTCATCGCACCAAGTTACGCTTTCTAAACATTCACGAATATTATCTTCTTCGTTTCCGGCAATTATTATAGCGGAAATTTTCTCGCTCATTAATTTATTCACCCATAACTTTTATAATTGCACGTTTTCTTCTCTTGCCGTCAAACTCTGCATAATAGACTTGCTGCCAAGGACCGAAGTCGAGTTTACCATCTGTAACAGGAATAATAACTTGATGATGAACTATAAGATTTTTGAGATGTGCATCACCGTTATCTTCGCCGGTTCTGTGATGTCGGTAATCTTCTTTGAATGGGGCTAATCCTTCCAACCATTCGTCAATATCGGCGATCAATCCGTTTTCCGCATCATTTACATAAACTCCGGCAGTTATGTGCATTGCCGAAACGAGTATCATTCCTTCTTTAATACCGGATTTGTGTAATGCTTTTTCAACTTCGTGAGTGATGTTAATGTACTCTCTTCTTTTTGTTGTGTTAAACCAAAGATATTCTGTGTGAAATTTCATTTTGAGTTACCTTTTATTAAAAAATATTGTCGTTGGTTTAATAGTCTTTTGCAAAACCGATAAAGCGTCATTCCGAACGAACCGTATTTGGGTGAGTGAGGAATCTCATTCGAATATTTTTGAAAATCTCAATTTATTCTGGGTGAGATTCTTCATTCCGCTTCGCTACATTCAGAATGACCGCAAAACAACACAGAAAAAGTAGACGGCAATAACATGAATTCTACAACGCACTCAAAAATGTACGACAATTTTAGCTTGAATGGTTTATCAATTATTAGAAAACTTTAATAAGAACGCTTTTATAAAATTATTAAGATTACCATCCATCACACCTTGTGTATCAGATGTTTCAACATTTGTACGATGATCTTTTACCATGTTATAAGGATGAAAAACATAAGAACGAATTTGACTTCCCCACTCTATTTTCATTTTCGATTTTTCAATTTCATCGAGTGCGGCTTCTTGTTTCTCCAATTCCTTTTGATACATTTTCGATTTAAGAAGCTTCATCGCGTTTACTTTATTCTGTGATTGTGAACGTTCACTTTGACAAGCAGCAACCGTGTTAGTCGGGATATGAGTAATTCTAACAGCCGTTTCAACTTTGTTGACATTTTGTCCGCCCTTACCGCCTGCACGATAAGTATCAATTCTAAGATCAGCCGGATTAATATCAATCTCAATTGTATCATCAACTTCAGGTATTACAAACACCGATGCAAAGGATGTGTGCCGTCTTTTATTTGAATCGAACGGAGATATTCTGACCAAACGATGTACACCGTTTTCAGCTTTTAGATAACCATAGGCAAATTCACCTTCAACTTCGATTGTTGCACTTTTAATTCCGGCTCCGTCACCTTCAAGCATATCAAGTAAAGTCATTTTGAAATCATTTTGTTCACCGTAACGAAGATACATTCTCATTAACATTTCCGCCCAGTCTTGTGCCTCAGTACCACCGGCACCGGAATGAATTGTAAGAATGCAATTTTTCGTATCATCTTTTCCGCTAAGCATATTGCGGAATTCGAGATCATCTAAAGATTTTTTTAATGAATCAATTTCTTTTTCTATTTCTTCTGAAAGAGATTCATCTTTTTCGGATTCGGCTAGTTCAATAAACTCAAAAAGATTATTTGTTTTATCGTTTACTACATTCCAAATATCAACCCAATCTTGAAGTGATTTTATTTTTTGAAGTGTTTGCTGCGCTTTCTGTTGATCATCCCAAAAGTTATTAGCTTGAGTTTCATACTGCATCGAATCTATTTTTGCAACTTTTTCATCTACCTTAAAGATAACCTCGTAATTCTTTCACTCTGCCGGAATATTCTTCAACTTCTTTTCTGTATTCTTCAAACATTCTGGATATCTCCTATAATTAATTTAATTCGTTTTCGTCAATTTCTAATTCCATTCTAAGCATGGCGGATGCTAAAGTTTTGCCTTGTGCATCGTGCTTTAGCGAAACAGTCCCGCCGCCACCGAGTGTATTGTTTAACACAAAATTAATAGCTCTAATGTTCGGCATTTCGTAGCGTTCAACTTCACCGAAACAAATTCCTTTGAAGTGAGTTTTTACTCTTTCTTTAGTCAAATATTTTTGAATGATTTTATAACCTTTTTCATCGTAAGCGATTACTCCAACATTACCGGCATCGCCTTTATCACCGCTTCTTCCGTGCGCAATGTCTATTAATTTAATTCTCATTTTACCTCCAAAACTTTTACTTCCGACTTCATTAATTTTTTGGGAATAAGTGCCGGCCAATAAGCGACAACTTCACTTGGTTTTGGTCTTCCGCCGGCAAACCCGGTTACTGAAGGAGGTCCGGTTAAAATTAAAGGAGCAATTTCTTTACCAAATCGTTCAACCGCTTTATAATCAGATGAACGGACACCTATTTTAAGAACTATTTCATTGATGTCATTTTCATCTAACTCTCTTGATAAAGGACCGTGGCATGAATCATAGCCAATAAACTCGGTATGAATTTCCTCAAATTCTAGTTCAAGATTTTGTAATCTTTCACGTAAGATTTTATCGGCAGCCTTTGCTTTAGTTAATGCTTTGGGCCACGTGTATGTTAATTGACCGCTTGCCGAATAACCATCAGCAAATGAGCATGAAACTTTGAAAAACTCTGTTTCTGGTTTTCCTTTTACATCATAAACTTTAACTCGATTGTTTCCTAAATCTTCTAATTTTATTGAAGTAAAATCCGCGACGCAATCGGGAGTGATGTATTCTTCCGGGTTCCCGATTTCATAAACTAGTTGTTCTGCAACAGTTTCAAAACTTACTTTTCCACCGAGTGATTCATGTTTAGTGATTATTACTTCACCGTTCGGATATGCTTCCGCAATCGGGAAACCGATATCGACTAAATCGATTGATTCCCAATCGGCAAGAAGATTTCCACCTGATGCTTGTCCACCACATTCAAGAATATGACCGGCGACGGTTCCGGCAGAAATTAGATCATAGTTCTCCCAATCCCAACCAAATTCATAAACCATTGGTGCAAGTGTGAGACCGGTATCAGTTGTTCTTCCTGTAATTACAATATCTGCTCCTTTCTGTAGAGCTTCAACAATTGGTCGAGCACCGAAATAAACATTAGCACTAAGTAGTTCATCTTTAATTGGAATAATTGAGAACCCGGTTTCCATATTATTCAATTCACAACCGGAAGCTATTATTTCATCAATTCTATTTTTTATATTATCGCCAAGAACAACTGCAACTTTTAAATTTTTTATACCGAGTTTTTTTGCGACATCAATGATTGCGTTTGCACATCCTTCCGGATTAACACCGCCACCGTTGGTAATAACTTTGATTCCCTTTTCTTTACAAACCGGTAGAATGCGTTCCATCAATGAAGGGATATCTCTTGCATAGCCAAACTCGGGATTTTTATTTTTCTGTTTCTGAAGAATAGACATTGTTACTTCGGCAAGGTAATCCATTACGAGGTAGTCAATGTCACCGGCGGTAACTTGTTTAACGGGTGCATCAATTAAATCACCCCAAAATCCTTGTCCGGATGCAATTCTGATCATTTCTTTCATTTTTAACTTCGATTGTGAATAGTGAAACAAATATATCTATTAAGCGGGTCTAGTTCAAACTACTTAATTGATTTAAGGATTTTATTCTTTATGATTTCAATTTCTTCCATGGATTCAAGATCAAACCAAATTATTCTTTCATCTTTTCTGAACCAAGTTAATTGTCTTTTTGCGTAATGCCGTGTGTTTCTTTTAATTAATTCAACAGCTCTTTCTAATGATATTTCATTATCTAAATAACTTATAATTTCTTTGTATCCAACTGTGTTTAGGGAGTTTAATTTTTTAGAATACTTCATTTCTAAGATTGATTTAACTTCTTCTATAAGACCGTTTTCAATCATCTGATCAACTCGAGCTTCAATATTTTTATAAAGAATTTGTCTCGGCCAATTCAATCCGAACTGCAAAAAATTATAATTGTTTATTTTGGTTTGTTTGTTGTGTATTTCCAAAATTGATTTGCCGGTAAGTTTAAAAACCTCAATTGCTCGAATTACTCTTTTCCAGTTTGAAGGGAGCATTGTTTCCGCTGCACTTGGGTCTATCTTTTTTAATTCGT
>QZJX01000039.1 GCA_003599395.1 Ignavibacteriales bacterium
TAAATGCCTGCAAGCTATAAACCACGAGCACCGGGGTTTTGTCCGCTTTATATATTTCAATATTTTAGCGTTTCTCCCGGCAGTAGCACAATTCATTTAATTCATACTTAACCCTCCTTATTTTAACAACATAGTTTTTATAGATTTATTATAGTTACCGGCGTTCATATTGATTATATAAATGCCGCTTGATAAATCTTTTGCGTTAAAATCTACTTTATATTCTCCGCCCGATTGTTCCTCACTTATTAATGTCATTACTTCTTCTCCAAGCAAGTTATAAACCTTTATATTTACAAAACTTCTATCTTGTAATGCATATCTTACTTCCGTGATTGGGTTAAAAGGATTTGGATAATTTTGAAATAAATTAAACTTTTGCTCAACCGGTTCTTCATCAACACCTGATACTATGTCTGTCTTATAAATTATTGTTCGCGACCTTCCATAACGATCTCCATGAACTTGACCCGATATATAAATCTCTGACTTCCCATCAGAATCAAGGTCATATGAATTTGCTCCATCAGGCCATAGATTGCCATCGGTAACTGTAGGATTCGGTATCGCCAGCAACAATTCATAGTCACTTTCACCGACACACTTAAAAGCAAATACACCGGCATCGACAGACAACAATAACTCATCGGTTCCATCATTATCCAAATCATCAGTCCACATATTTCCGGCTGACCAGGAAAATAATCCTAATATGTCAATACAGAATTTAGCTTCATATTCATTATCTGCTTCGGCTTCAAACATATAGATTCTTGTATATCCACCCGTAACACTTCCGTATGAATCTCCACCTATCCATAATTCCGATTTCCCGTTTCCGTCTAAATCCGGTGAGTATGTTGTTAAAAACGCATTGTTCACATCAAGTGTATCTATGATATGAAGATTATATCCTTCGGCTCCGTCATACTCATACATATAAATTATTCCGCTAGGGTCGCCTGCTGCCATATTTCCTAATCCGTCATCATCGTAATCACCAACGGATAATCCCCATGACCAATCGGGTGGTCGATGATGATATAGTATTTCATAATTATTAAGTAACGGGTTATATTTTGCAATATGGTTGCTATATGCCCAAGGAGCAGCTCCATCCCCCGCAAACAGATAGTAAACTATTTCAAGAATTCCGTCTCCATCAAAATCATAGAATGTTACATCATTAGGCTGATACGTTCTATCCCAAAAACCATAAGTGATTTTTTAATTATTATATGCGAAGTATCATTTGCTTGAGTATATACAAATATCGCTTTTTCTCTATGTTGCGTTACTAAATCCAAAAGTCCATCTCCATCCAGATCACCAATATCATAAGAAAAGTTTATTGTATCTTCCTCAAATTCATATACATAATTGAATTTACCATTTTCTCCAAGTTCGTATATTCTGTTCGTTGCATAATCTTGTTCAGGCCATATATTATAAATTCCGTACAGCTCTGCTCTCCCATTTTCATTGGCATCTACTGCTTTTAATACCTTCCAATTTGTTAATGGTGCTTGGCTCCATTGATGATAGAGATAAGAATAGTCTTCAAATCTAAAGGTATTAATATCAATGACCAGCTTATTAATTGGGGTGTTTTTGTTTACACCTTGCCGGTCTTCTTGATCAACATCGGTTAGGTTCTTTATTTTAACTTTACCGGTACGGTTGTTTCTTAGGAGGACTATTTCTTCAGATATATTTTCAATCGTATTATAACTTTGTTTGCATAATGCGGGAATCTTTTCCAGATTGTTTTGGGCTACCACAAAACCAAATTGAAGTATAAACAAAATTACTGCTACTAGATTTTTCATATTCTATTACCTTATTTTTGTGTATGGTTATGGTTAATAAAATATGTAGAGAAGTTTCATCATTCCTCCTAAAATGATCTAGATTGAAAGAATTTACCTTACTATATTTAGTTAGAATCCAATCAAGAAATTTGCTTCATAAATCAATAGGAAAACACAAAATACAATAAATATAAATGAACCTTAAACAAGAGGTTAACATCTACTATTCAAATATAATTAAAGACATTTAAATTGCAATATCAATAAAAAAAAATACTTTGTTCTAAATAGATAAACTTTGGTGTGTTAATTAAACTTCCCGCAATATCGGAAACTGCGGGAAGTTTTGATTTAATTTACTTTTATATCACCATCAGGAGCTTTTTCGGGGAGTTTGGTTGGATATTCTTTCATGAGTTTTTGAATCTCTTCAATTGCTCTGTTTAATTGTTGATCAATACCTTCCCATTCTTTTGCGGGATCGTTATCAACTACTATATCAGGTTGAACACCTGTTCCTTCAATCAGCCAATCTTTTCCGTTAAGATCAAACAAACCGGCTTCGGGAACCATAACTGTTCCACCATCCAAATATGGCAGCGAACCCCAAATACCAACTGTTCCGCCCCAACTTCTTTTACCGATTATTGGTCCGAGACCATATTGTTTGAAACGGTAATTCACAATATCGCCATCGGAAGCGGAGAACTCATCAATTAACATTACTTTTGGTCCGACTACCATTCCGTCCGGATCGGGTGATGGTTTGTTATTTCTTACGTTATCCATCATGATTACTTCTCTACGTAATCTTTCGATAATCATTGGAGAAACATTACCGCCTCCGTTTCCGCGAACGTCAACAATTAATGCTTCTTTACCGAGTTGAGGATAATATCGTTTTACAAATTCATTCAATCCGCCGACTCCCATATCCGGGATATGAACATATCCAACTTTTCCATCGGTAGCTTTGTTCACTTTTTCGATGTTATCCTTTACCCAGTTGTAATAATATAGATCATGTTCATTATCAGTTGGAATTACTGTATAATCTTTTGCGCCGTCTTTTGATGCTTTGCTGTTCACGGTCAAGACAACTTGTTTATTAGCTTTGCCTACAAGTTCAGCAAATAAATTTGTTGATTCATTTAATTGCTTTCCATCGACTGCGATGATGTAATCACCGACATTTACGTTAACACCAATTTCTTGTAATGGTGAACGAAGAGATTTATCCCAATTTGCACCGTCAAGAATCTTAGTAATTTTGTAATAACCTGATTTATCCAACTCAACTTGAGCGCCTAGTAAACCGGTTTTAATTCTATCAGCTTTATCATAGTCGCCGCCACCGACATAAGCATGACCGACATTTAATTCGCCGACCATTTCACCCATAATGTATGATAAATCAATTCTATGGTTAACGTCTTCAAGGAGAGGTTCATATTTCTTAACGTTGGCGTTCCAATCTAGTCCGTGATAATTTTCAACATAGAAGAAATCCCTAACCGCACGTGCCGTTTGATGAAAAATTTGATTCCATTCATCATGTTTGTTTAACATTACTGTTAAACCCGAAAGATCAAGTTTTTCCGATAGATCAATTTTCCCGCTTGGTAAATCAATTATATAATATGAACCGTTGGCGCCGGCTAACATTTTCTTTCCGTCGGCAGATATTTCATAACCGTTAATGTTTCCAAGTTCAGTTTCTTTTTCTTTTTCTAAATCATATAATAAGAAAACTGATTTGCTGTCTTTACTTCCGTTACGCATGTAATAAATTTTATTTCCAACGGAAGATAGGTTGAAGTAATTAGATGGGGAGATAGGAATTTTTACTGTTCTTACTGTTATTCCGTCGAAATCAATTTTAATATCTTTTGATTCTTCTTTAGAATCTTTTTTCTCGTCTTTCTTTGAATCTTTCTCGTCGGACTTAATTGCAACTTCATCATTTTTCGGTTCGAAAGGTGATTTGGTTTCCTTCGAAAGTGTAATTAAATAAATACCGCTCATATCTTGATAAGCATGATTCCACTCTGTCCAACTATAGGTTGGACCAAAATCTCTTTGTGAAATGAAGTAAATATATTTTCCGTCTTCAGAAAAAATCGACGAGCCCGAATTATTCCATTCATCTGTGATTGGATAACTCTTATTTTCATCTAATGAATAAACCCAAACTCTGTTCATCTTTCTATGTTCTGGTAATGAATAAGTTATCCATTTACTGTCCGGTGACCATGAACCGAACATTCCTCTACCGGTTTCTCCTTTTGCAACTTCAGTAACTTTTTTTGAATCGATATCAACGTAATAGAGATTTAATTCTCTGTCTGAGAATAATATTTTCTTACTATCGGGCGACCAGCTTAATTGCCATTTGTATGCACCGCCTTGATTTGTGATTTGAATTTCATCACTACTTCCATCTTGCGTAATTATATATATCTCATCTTCACCTGATTTATCGGAAATGTATGCAATATATTTTCCGTCCGGTGACCATTTAGAACCTCTTTCATGCACTCCGGAAGTTTCAGTTAAATTTCTTGTTATACCTTCTTTAGCTGGAACCGTAAATACATCACCTCTTGCACCGAACAATGCTCTTTTCCCATCAGGTGAAATTTCATAATTGCTGACTTCTTTGCTGACATCTTTCATTGTCGGACGACTTATCGCAAAATCCTCAGCAAATTGTACTTCAACTTTTTTACTCGTCTCGGAAGCTAGATCGAATCTGTAAATGTAACCTGCATTTTCATAAACGATTGCATCGTTGCCGAGCGACGGAAATTTCACATCAAACTCTGTATAGTTTGTGAGTTTTCTTGTATCACCGTTCGTTAAATTATAAACGTATAAGTTCATTCTTGCGTTCTCATCACGGTCGGATAAGAAGTAAATATTATCACCATGCCACATTGGGATAATATCTTGTGCAGGTGATTCAGCAATTGTTTTAGTTTGTTTAGTTTCAAAATCATAAATAGAAATATCATCAGCCATACCGCCACGATATTTTTTCCAAGTTCTGAATTCACGAAATATCCTATTATATGCTAGTTTTTTTCCGTCCGGTGAATATGAGGCAAAGCCGCCTCTGGGTAAAGGTAATTGTTTGTGAAGACTGCCATCAACGGGAGCTAAGAAAAGATGTCCTTTAAAATCATTGAACTCATACATTCTTGAGCGGAATAAAACATTTTTATCATCTGGAGTCCATCCCATCACTAAATTATTAGGACCCATTCTATCGGATACATCATCTCTTCCTAAAGTTGCGGTGTAAGTAATTCTTTCAGGAATTCCACCGGTTGATGGAATTAGATAAACTTCTGTATTGCCATCATATTGACCGGTGAATGCAATCCATTTACCGTCGTTTGAAAATCTTGGGAAAATTTCGACTCCAACACTGGTTGTTAGTTTTCTTGCAACTCCACCATTAACATTGATGGTGTAAAGATCACCGGCATAGGTAAACACAACTTGATCATTGTGAATTGTGGGGAATCTTAAAATTCTTCCTTCATCTTGCGCATACAGAATCGAGATGAAAGAAAAAGAAAGAAGAAAGACGAATAACATCTTTTTCATTTGGGTTCCTTTATTTTATTTAAAGATATTTTTCTACTGATAAATGAGGTATATAAAAACTTTCATTACTTGAAGCATGCTCAGCTGTTGAGAGCTGCTGTACCAACCATTGATTGTCAACTTTATTCTTTTTTGCAATTGATGTTAAATATCCGATTTCGAGTTGACTGAACTGATTGTCTGTTATTGCGACTGAAATTCCATCTTCTATAAAACTTCTAGCAAATTCTTGATCTGAAAACAATGGTGGTTCTTGAGAGATGTATTCATTATCTAAAAGTGTATCAATTGCTTCCTCGGTAAATTCTTTATCAAACCCTAATTTATTACCGATACTCATTATGAAATTCTTTTCATCTTCGGAGATTTTTTTATCTTTGCTTATTAGGACTAGAAGTCCTTTGAGATAATTGCTTCGGTCAATAACGTTTAGTTTCATTTCCCTCTTCTATTTATTATAGGACATGGAACATAACAAAATTTGGTCATTTGAAAAAAAATTAATTGTATTATTGATACACTTATAAACAATTCCGGTTTCAGGATGAAAGACAATTTTACTTCTAAAACTATCTGCAATTGGTGCGGTCAATTCACCGAAATTGTATGGGTTCATGGTCACGGGCAATGCAGAATTTGCGGAACTAATATTGAAGAATGCTGCAAAGGTGAAGTTTGTATTCAAGAAAACAGTCAAATTCATTCCAAAAATTTGTCTCAAAAAAGTTTAAATAATAATAATGAGACACAATCCAACTAATTCATCATTCTAAATTTCCCCCAAAACGCAAATTTACTGGCACTTTAATTGAATTATATCTTTGTTAATCTCATATAGGAACGATGGATTTAATACCCCAGATAGCAACAGTAATCATATATATTTTGATTGCTTTAATTATTGTGATCTGTTTTTCGTATTTGTTTGCTAGATTCTCTGACTCAAATCGGAAACCGGAAGATGAAAATTTACACGAAAAAAGAAAACATATACGTGAATACATAAACAATCATAATCGACAGCTGACTTCAAAAAATTTAACAAAAAATAAAAATGTAATTGTTCACACTTATTCAGCACCAACTTTCTCACGCAAAACAGCCGCGCAACATGATCAACCAAAGGAAAATAATGTGACTGTTACAAGTTCAAGGAATTTATCACCCACTGCTAATAAACCCAAAAATATTAGATACATCATTGTTAATAATAAAAAATGTAACGAGTCAAGAATTACGAATATTCGGATTGTGACGAGCTTAAAAAACACAACCTTGGAACGCAGATCTTATCATCAATAAAACAATATCCGAATTCAAGAAGAAACTAAATAATAAAAAATCCCACATCTTAAATGATGCGGGATTTTCCGAAATAATATAATTATTCAACTCTCATCAGAGTAATACCATACATTTCTTGATTGTGAGGTGGGGTCGAGTTCCAACCTCTGTAGGAGTGTGAGTCATCGGATTCATAGATTAGTTTATAATTTCCGGGTGATAATGTTATTATGCCGTCAAATTTTCTATTCTTGGATGCTCCCCCGGCACTATCGGTTTTCCGGTAAGTCATCTCCCAGATTATGGTTTTTGTATCCGTGTTTTCAATCCAGCCGTAATCATACATTCTTCCGCTTGAACCTTCACCAATTGCTAAAATCCTGACTTGTTGTGTTTTGTCGATTTTAAAGGATTTGGTTTCATAAGCACGATTACCGACCCTTACTATTTGTGAAATTACTTTTTCACTCTGAAAGTTTTCCGGATCGAATAAAGATATACTATTTTCGTCAGTTTTATTTACAGTCCAAAGTGAGATTCCCCATCTTTCGGGATCAAATGGAGGTGCGGCATTCCATTTTTCATAAGAATGCGAACCGTCGGTTGAATAATAAACAATGTAATTTCCTTTTTTCAGTTTGATTGTTTCATGCACCATACGATTTTTTTCGGCACCGCCGCCATATTCAATACTTGCTTTTTCCATATGCCAAACTTTCTCACCAGTTTCAGCATTTACAATCCAACCAAAGTCAGAAAGTCTTCTTTTATCATATCCCTCACCGAAAGCATGGATAATTATTTCCATATCTTTTTTAAGAGTAAAACCCTCCTTTCGGAATTCATTATCTCGTACTCTTATAATTTCAATAAAGGGTTTGTTGATTTCACTTTGGTCAAAAGCTGTGATGTTTTTTGCATCTTTATCTGTCGCAGGCCAGATTGTTAATCCCCAAAATTGCGGATCATCCGGAGGCATTTGATTCCATTCATTAAAAGAATGTGAATCATCTGTCACATAAACAGCAATGTAATTTCCGGCAGGTAAAGTTATATCGTCATCAACCATAATATTTTTATCCGCACCGCCGGCATAATCGGAACGTCGAGTACTCATCTGCCAAACTTTTTCGTAAGTGGAAGCATTATAAATCCATGCATAGTCAAAAATTCTGTCACCAGTACCTTCACCAATGGCATAGACTCGCAGTTTTGTTTCGCCTTTCAGGGCAAATGGTTTTTTGACATACTCGTTATCACCGGTTCTGATGACACTTAGAATGGCACTTTTAGATAGATCGTTAGCAAATTTATTTTTATCGATAACTGAGAATCCCCCCGAAACTCCTGTTACTTTTAAAAATAATTCGTCACGATATCTTCTTCTAAATTCTCTTTGATCATCCCCGAAAATTTTTCTGAAAAATCCCTTTATTCCGTTAATTTCTATATTGTTTGAACTTGCTCCGCCGGTGAAATAAACCTCATACAATCCGGAATTAAGTTTCACACGTTCATCAACTTTTACAAAATCACGATCATTCAATTGATCGCGGATATCTCTAATATCAAGCATGTGCCAAACAACATTTCGAGAAGTAGCATCGAGAATCCATCCATAGAAATAAGTTTTTTGACCCCATTTTTCGAAGCCGGCAACGTTTCCTGTAACTCTAACCTCACCATCGTTGGTAAGTGAAAAAGCGCCATATTCTACATAACCTGGTTCAATATCACTAAGATTAATTTCGTTTTGTGCCTTTGCAGTTGTAACAAAAACAAAAAACGACATTAAAAATGTGAACCAAATTTTTTGTCCGGAATTATGCCTTTGCATAAAAACTCCATTGTTTGTTGAATTTTTAGACGTGAGATTTTATCAAAAGTTGCATCCGATTAAATTTTCTATTTGCCCATAAAATTATATCTTTACGCAATTTATCGTTAAAATTTCATCATTAAATAAGGGATTAAATGTCAACTGAGAATGTTCAGAAAAAATCGGTAATGGATAGGTTTCTAACCGTTATTGAACGAGGCGGAAATGCTTTACCTGATCCGACCACATTATTTGCGCTTTTAGCATTTGTAGTTATCGTTCTATCCGGTATTGCAAGTCTGTTTGATTTGGAAGTTGTACATCCCGGAACAGGAGAATTGATTCGTCCGGTTAATCTTTTTTCTGTCGAGGGAATACATAAAATATTAAAAGGACTTGTTACAAACTTCACTTCATTTGCACCTCTCGGAACCGTATTAGTTTCATTGCTTGGAATAGGAGTTGCCGAAGGAAGTGGATTGATTGGAGCGACTTTAAGATTATTAGTGTTATCTGCTCCTAAGAAACTGCTCACATTTGTTATTGTATTTTCCGGTATTTTATCTAATACTGCCAGTGAAGTCGGCTATGTTTTATTAGTCCCTCTTTCAGCAATAATATTTTTATCCGTTGGAAGACATCCTCTTGCCGGAATGGCAGCTGCATTTGCCGCGGTATCTGCCGGTTACAGTGCTAATTTATTACTTGGAACAATTGATCCTTTACTTGCCGGACTATCTGAAGAAGCTGCTAGAATTATTGATCCTGATTATACGGTTAATCCGGCTGCAAATTATTATTTCATGTTTGTTTCTACATTCTTCCTTGCTGCTATCGGAACTTGGATAACGGAAAAAATAATTGTCCCAAGATTAGGTGAATATAAAGGCGATGCTGAACGTGAAGAGTTAAAAAGACTATCGCCTCAAGAAAAGAAAGGTTTGAAATATGCATTGCTAGCTTCATTAGCATTCCTGGCAATTTTGTTATGGGGAACAGTTCCCGCGGATGGGTTTTTACGTAATCCGGAAACAGGTGATTTACTTAGATCACCTTTTATGTCAGGAATTGTTGCGTTTATATTTTTAGGTGGTGCTGTTGCGGGTGTGGCTTATGGGATAGGTGCGGGTACTTACAAAAGTGATCGAGATGCAATTAAAGGAATGTCAAAAGCAATGGAAACTTTAGGTTCCTATATTGTTCTTGTTTTCTTTGCCGCTCAATTTGTCGCATTTTTTAATTGGACTAATCTAGGATTAATTTTCGCTATTGAAGGAGCTGGTGTACTTAAAAATTTAGGATTGGGAAGTATTCCCTTAACTCTTTCATTTATATTAATAAGTGCAATAATAAATTTATTTATGGGAAGTGCCTCTGCTAAATGGGCAATTATGGCTCCTGTATTTATACCGATGTTTATGCTGCTAGGTTATTCTCCTGAGTTTACACAAATAGCATATCGAGTTGGTGATAGCGTGACAAATATTATCGCGCCAATGATGTCCTACTTTGCATTGATTGTAGCATTCTTCCAGCGTTATGATAAGAATGCCGGAATCGGGACAATAATTGCGACAATGTTGCCGTATTCGATTATCTTCTTGATTACGTGGAGTTTACTGTTAATTATTTGGATAAGTATAGGACTACCGATCGGGCCGGGTGCACCTCTTGAATATGTTATGCAACCGTAAAAAATCTCTTTCTTCTAGGAGAATTGATGAATAGGAGAAGCTGAGAATGGGCGAATAAAAATCTTTACGTGAATTCTAAATGCCGTATTGTAAGATTGATTATCAACCTTTGCAATACGACATGTTATTAAATTTAATGAGCTCTACATTCGGCATCTTCTAAAATATCTAAAGTGCCGTTCTCAAGTTTTATTGCAGCAGTAATTGTATCACTTTCATTAGTCAATATTGGTTTAATTCCTGCTAAAGTTAAGTCTTCAACAAGTCTCCAACCAACACCATGACAGATAAGATGACTACAATCTTTAATTCCATCAGCTAGTCTTTGATGACCGTTTTTATGTTCTTCGCTGTCATGATGACCATGTCCGGAAACATGTTCATGATTTCCCCTTCCGTGATTTGTAAAATTGTTTTCACGTTTTTCAGTTTCCTTTATTTCACCATTTTCAACTGTAATAATTAGAAAACCATTACATCTTCCAACATGTCCGGTTACCGATTTATAATCATCAGTTGCAATTGCTACTTTCATAACTCACCTCGTTTAATTTATTTTTATAGCTTTACCTTTTATTATTGATTCGGCAATTTTATACCGACCTTTTTCCAATATTCTTCCAAAAGTTGCTCGTGAAATATTCATTTTAACCGCACCTTCTTCATGTTTGAGTCCGTCAAAATCTGCAAGTTTAACTGCTTCCAACTCGTCTCTTTCTAAAACCACCTCTTCAAGATTATGCATGGGAATGCCTCTCGGTTTAAAATAATTTGAGCCGGGATTACATTTTATTCTTCTATGTTTACATGGTCTTGGCATATTTAATTATGAGCATATGCTCATAACAAAATTAGACAAATTGTTTCTTCATGTCAACTTTATTTTTTTAATTAATTATTTGGATTGTTCCTTGGTCATAATAATAAAAGCTTCTTTAAGTGAGCGCGGTTTGTAGTTTAATTCTGTTTCAGCTTTTAATGTAATCAAACCTGATTTTAAGGGACGTGGCGCCGGTTGGTTTAACTCTTGAGTTATAATTTTTTCTATTAGTGATGTATCCAAATTAAAATGGGCTGCGATTTTCTCTGTGAATTCAAATCGATTCAAAAATTCTCTTCCACCGAGATGATAAACGCCATCTCTGTCTAAATCTATTATTTTGAGAATTCCATCAGCTAAATCAGGGATGAATGTCGGGTTATTAATCTGATCCGTAACAATTCTAATTTTCTTTTTACTTTTTAAGGAATCAACCACCCAATTGACAAAATCGGGTTCACCAAATTCGGATGGGCCAAATAAAACATTTGTTCTCACTATTGCATATTTAGACCCACTGATTTTCAATGCATTTTCAGAAGCAAGTTTAGTCCTGCCATAATAACTTATTGGATTAGTTGAATCGCTTTCAGAATATGGTCCGTCGTTTCCATCAAACACATAATCTGTTGAGACATGTGTAAGATGCGCATCAATCAATCGTGAATAATGCGCTAAATTCTCCACTCCCGAGACATTTATCTTCCAAGCAAGTTCACGTTCGGTTTCGCACTTATCTACATTTGTAAATGCCGCAGCGTTTATGATGTAGTCAGGCACAAAATCCAAAACTAATTTTTTAACCTGATCTTTAATTGTTATATCAGTTTTAGAATATTCAACACCTATAATAAGCGACTCATTTTCAATAGATGAACAAAGCAATTCCGTCTTTTCTCGAACCATTATTTTTTTAACAAGTGACTGACCGAGTCTTCCGTTTGATCCGATGATTAATATTCGTCTCTTTAATATGTCTTTAGATGATATCATTTTTCAAATTAATAAATTGATTTGCTTTTGAATATGTTGTAACAATTCCGGCTGCTTTATTTGCTTTGAATAAACATTTTTCATAATTCAATCCGCTAAGGTATGAATAAAAGAAAACGGAACCAAAAACATCTCCGCAACCAATTTTATTTATGGAATTCACTTTTATGGCTTCTACACTATAAAATGACCCGTCGGATAAAAATAATTCCGCACCATTATCACCTTTAGTAATTATTATTGCTTCAACTCCAGATGAGAATACTGTATTAAGAATTTTTTCTTTTTCGTCAAATGGAGTTATTGTTTTTAATTCATGTTCGTTCACTTGAATAATGTCCACGTTACAAAGATACTTTTCATAATCGGAAATCTTTCTAAAATATCTGTGTTGATCTTTCCCAATTCCGCGTGATAATGTATGAACATCCAAATATATTTTTCCAAGTGAAGCTTTTCTAATATGCTTGAAATCATCAGGCAATAAATCAGTTCCGGTTATCATATTGATATAGATTCCATCATAGGATTGCAAGTTAAGTTCCTTCGAAAGTTGTAAAGGTTCAAAACTCTTTTTGTAATGTTCTTTTCTCTCCGCATTACCGTCCAAGTAGAGATTCACGTGTGGAATTTCCTCAAGCTTATTTGCAAACATCAGATCTAATTTCCTAAATGTTCTTTCAAAAAAATGGAAATCATTATCGGAAATTGAAGTCAACAGATGCAGTTCATCATTCTGGCTAGATAGAGCATTAAATCCACTTGCAGAATAGAATATTCCACCTGGTGAAATTTTTTCTCCATACCCGTCAAACACATGATCAACTACTGAATGACCGACAATTAATAGCTTCATACAAAGAACCGTTTTTCATTACGTAAATATTTTTGATTAACTTATATCCAATAAAAATACAATTATAAATTATACGGTAATAAATTGATATGAAAATCGGAATAACATGTTACCCGACATACGGTGGAAGTGGAGTTGTTGCAACCGAACTAGGCAAAGCTCTAGCGGCAAAAGGATGTGAAATCCATTTTATTAGTTATGCACTTCCCCATCGCTTGAATAGTTTTGTTGAAAATGTAATCTTTCATGAAGTTGAAATGACTACTTATCCTCTCTTTGAGCATTCTTTATATGGATTATCTTTGACCAGTAAAATGGTTGAGGTTATAGAGTATGAAAAACTGGATTTACTTCATGTTCACTATGCGATTCCTCACGCGACGAGTGCTTATCTAGCAAAGCAAATCTTAAAAAAAGAAAACAAGCAGACTAAAATTATTACAACACTTCACGGAACTGATATTACTTTAGTTGGATTAGAACCTTCTTTTTTACCATTAGTAAAATTTAGTATTGAGGAAAGTGACGGCGTAACTGCCGTTTCAAGATTTTTAAAAGAAAAAACAATTACAAACTATAATATTGATAAAGACATCGAGGTAATTCACAACTTTATCGATACAGATGTTTACAAACCAGTCAGCAATGAACATTTCAAGAAGCATATTGCGCCAAACGGTGAGAAGATTTTAGTTCATACATCGAATTTTCGTCCCGTAAAACGTGTTACCGATACAATTAGAATTTTAAAAGAAGTTCAAAAGAAAATTCCAACCAAATTGGTTTTAGTCGGTGACGGACCGGAACGATCTGAATGCGAAAGATTAGCAAGAGAATTAGAAGTTCACAAAGATGTGATCTTTTTAGGTAAGCAGGACGGATTAACGGAAATACTTAGTTCATCAGACATATTTTTGCTTCCGTCACAATCGGAAAGTTTTGGTTTGTCAGCATTAGAAGCGATGGCGTGCGGTGTTCCCGTAATTAGTTCCAGTGTCGGTGGTTTGCCGGAACTTGTTCGTCACAACGAGACCGGTTTCATTGCAGAGTTTGGTGATGTGCAAAGAATGGCTAAGTATGCAATTGACTTATTAACCAATGAAAAAAAATATAAAGTATTCTCTGATAATTGTATTAAACTAGCAAAAGATAATTTTGAAAAAACTTTAATTGTTCCGCAGTATATGAAATATTATGAGAAGGTTTTAAATTCCTAGCAAAAAAATTCCCCGTAATTAATAGAATTACGGGGAACCAAAATCTATTTTATAGCCACTCTGCCAATACTGTAATAAGTAAACTCAAGTTCGTTCATTCTTTCGGGTGTAAAAACATTTCTACCATCAAAGATTAATTTTTCTTTTAGATTTTCCGCAATGAGATTCATATCCGGGTTTCTAAACTCATTCCATTCGGTTAAAATCAGTAATGCATCTTTATCTTTAATTGCAGCATATTGGTTTTCTGTGTATTCAATTTTATCGTCAAAATAAATTTTAGAATTTTCGATTGCTTCGGGATCGTAAGCCGATATTTTTGCACCGTGTTTTAATAATTCGTTAATTATATAAATTGATGGTGCTTCCCGCATGTCATCAGTGTTTGGTTTGAATGATAATCCCCAAACTCCGAACTCTTTTCCCTTAATGTCATTATTAAAATGTTCTAAAATTTTATTTACTAGAACCAACTTTTGTCTGTTATTAATTTCATCAACGGTCTGAAGAATAGTCATTGAAGAGTTTTTATCAATAGATGTTTTTATAAGAGCGCGAACATCTTTAGGAAAACAAGAACCACCGTAACCAATTCCGGGGAATAAAAATCTTTTCCCGATTCTTGTATCGGCACTAATACCTTTTCTTACCATATCAATATTGCCGCCAACTTTCTCGGTAAAGTTCGCAAGTTCGTTCATAAAAGTAATTCGCATTGCGAGATATGAGTTAGCGGCATACTTTGTTATCTCGGAACTGTATGGATCCATTTCAATTATCGGGTTGCCTTGCCTAACAAATGGCTCATATAATGTTCTCATTTTTTCAAAAACTTTTTTACTTTCTGCCCCTATTACAATTCTATCCGGTTTTAAGAAATCATCAACTGCAAAACCTTCACGTAAAAATTCTGGATTTGAAATAACTTCATAATTCTTTACTCCTTCATCGGCAATAATCTTTGTAACCGAAGCGCAAGTACCAACTGGCACAGTGCTTTTGTTAACAATAATTTTGAAATCTTTATCGCCATTTGCTTTTAATATTTTTGCAATATCACCGGCAACTCCAAACACATATTTTAAATCTGCAGAACCATCTTCATCCTGTGGCGTAGGCAAGCAGAGAAAAACCACTTCGGAATTTTCTACTGCATATTTTAAATCATCGGTAAACTCTAATCTTTTCTTTTCAATATTTCGATGGAATAAAGTATCTAATCCCGGTTCATAAATTGGGACAACCGCCCTTTTCATCTTTGCTAATTTTTCTTGATTATTATCTACACATATAACATGATTTCCCATCTCGGCAAAACAAGTTGCAGAAACCAAACCAACGTACCCGGTACCAATAACCGATAATTTCATTAAACCTCCTATATTCAATAACATGTTTAAATCTTAATGTAAAACTTACAAAAAATCCCAAAGTTAGTTGCGATTATTTAATCGCTAATAGTGATTTTCTTGTAGATACTTTTATAATACTTTAACTTTACGAAAATGATATTTCCTTTATTACAAAGAGGTCAATATGAGTGAATTACCAAAACAATTCAAGAAGTTCACAGAAGATTATCCAAAGGTAGTCGATGCATACGAAAAATTAGGAGCAGAAGTACATGGAGCAGGACCAATTAACGATAAAAACCGTTCATTAATTAAACTTGCTATCGCCGTTGGTGCTAGAATGGAAGGAGCCGTTCATTCTCATACCAGGAAAGCTCTTGAAGCCGGATGCACAAAAGAAGAAATTAAACATGCAGTTCTTTTAGCGCTTCCAACCATTGGTCTGCCGAATATGATGGCTGCAATGACTTGGGTTAACGATATTTTAGAATCGTAATTTGTTTCGAGATAATTTTAAACATAGCTCAATTCTTGAAAAAGAATTTACAACTATAAGCAGAATTACCGCGCTTTGGGCTTTCAGTGAAGCTGCTTTGGGTGGAATTCTTCATGCGCTGAGAATACCGCTAACAGGGTTATTTATTGGTGGAAGTGCGGTTATATTCTTAACTCTTATTGCATCTTCAGCAGAGAAAAAATCAACACTTCTAAAATCAACTTTGATTGTTATTTTAATTAAAGCAATGGTTAGTCCTCACACACCATTGAATGCCTATTTTGCTGTATTCCTACAAGGATTGTTTGCTTACCTGATATTTAGTTTCATAATAAACAAAAAATTAGCTGCACTTTTGTTGGGATTTATTTCTTTAGCCTATTCAGCTTTTCAACGAGTTTTTGTTCTTACAGTTTTATTCGGTAATACATTATGGGAATCGATTGATGCTTTCGGAATTTATCTGATGAATGAGTTTTTATCAGTTTCTTCCACAGACACAGCATTACAACTTAGCTATATATTAATTGGAGTTTATGGATTTATTCATATTTCGGGTGGAATCTTTTTCGGAATAATCGCCGGTAATATTCATAGCTGGATTACTAAAAATTTTGATAAAGTAAAAGAGTTTAACGAATCAATTACAAGAAAAGATGAATCGATATTATTACAGAAAGATAAAGCAAAAAAGAAAAGAAAGTGGTGGAAGAAAAAAGCAAACATTGCAGTTGCTGCGTTCGCTGTGTTAATGATGATAATATCATATTCAAATCCGGAGCTTGACGATAATTTATTTTACAACATAATTTTCATGTTGATTCGCTCAATTCTTATAATGTATGTTTGGTTTGTGTTATTATCACCCATAATTGTCAAATGGATAAAAAAATATTTAATGAAAAAACAATCCGATTATTCAAAAGAAGTTGAAACAATTTTAGCATTGTTTCCTTACTTCAAAGGAATTATAAATTACAGCTGGGAACAGACAAAAGGATTGAAAAATTATAAACGCATAATTCCCTTTTTAAAAAACTCTTTTATTCTTCTTTTAATGGCAGACATCGAATCGTATGAAGAAAATAATATTATTTAGCGGACCGATTCATTCCGGTAAAACTACTCGATTGCAAAATTTTATTGCAGACAAAAACTGTGACGGAATTATTGCACCTGTAAAAGAAGGTAAAAGATACATTCAGCGAATCAAAACCGGTGAAATAAAATTGCTTGAAACGAAAAGTCATGAGGCAATTGTTATTGGGAAATATAAATTCAGCAAAGAAGTTATGGATTGGGCAAAGCAACAGATTAAAGAATCATTACATACCGAAGCTGATTACATTGTTATTGATGAGGTCGGAAAACTCGAAATGGTTGATCAAGGTTATGAACCGACGATAAGCATTGCCGTTGATAAATTCAAAAAAGAAAATTTGTTTGAACTTGTTTTAGTCGTGAGAGAAAGTTTGGTTGATGAGGTTATCGAAAAGTATGGATTAAGTGAGTGTAATTACGAATTTACGGATTAGCGAATTTTACGAATTAAATAATCTTGGACTTAAAATTCGCAAAATCCGCCAAATTCATCAATCCGCTAAATCCATTAACATCCTTCCCGCTTCGGTTTACCGCTGTTTGTATTCATCGGTATCGCAGCAGGCATTTCAATCTTAGGCATTTTAATTTCTTTTTCACCATCGGTTTCGCCGACTTGTGGTGAGCCGCCGAAAAATTTGCTTACTTCAACCATCTTATCAAACTCTGCTTTTTCTTCCGGCGAGGCATTTGCTGAAATGCTGGGGAAAAGAATTTCATCTTTCCAGCTATCAACGCCACCGTCTAAGATATAAACACCTTTGTAATTATTAGCTTTCAGAATAAACCAACCTTGCGCTGCTTTGATATTATCTTCGCAGTACAAAAGAATTTTTTGATTACGCATTAAATTGGATTCTAATAATTTTGAAGTCTGAATATTTACTGCAGTCGGAATAAAATATTCTTTGAAAGCTTCCTCATCGCGCAAGTCCACCAATCTGTAATCTACTCTTCCTTCAATTATC
>QZJX01000078.1 GCA_003599395.1 Ignavibacteriales bacterium
TTGCAACAATGCTAGCAGTAAAACTTGCCCATAAAAGTGAAGAATAAGAATCCGCATTACTAATAATATTTTGAACCGAATAATCATTGGTTCCAATTTCTTGCAGTGCAAGCATTCCGGTATAAACCATCCCGCCGATTGTTCCTAAAAGTATAATAAAAATTGGAATCACACCATTGAACCATCTTGCTTTATCACCGGAATAAAATACTTCATCCGATTCCTTAAGTCCGTCAATTTTTGCATCTTTCTCCGTCAAAGCCCCAGTTAATGCAGAACGTTTTTCTGCTTTGTACATTGGACCAAAATCTCGACGCATAACTGAAGTTAGAAATACAAAAAAGATTGCTGCAATTGGATAAAATCTATAGGGAATTGTTTGAAGAAATACATCGTACGCATTTGCATCGGAACCGATACTTTTTAATCCATCGTTTATTAATCCTAATTCATAACCAATCCAAGTACTGATTAAGACAATGCTTGCAATCGGAGCTGCAGTTGAGTCAACGATATAAGCTAATTTTTCTCTGGATATTTTAAGTTTATCCGTAATCGGGCGCATCATGTTACCGATGATCAATGAATTTGCATAATCGTCAAAGAAAACAACCATTCCCATCAACCAACTTGAGATTAATCCAGATTTAGAACTTTTAGCATATCTTGTAATTAAATTAGCAAGACCAGCAGTTCCGCCATTTTTAGAAATAACCCCGACCACACCTCCAATCAACAATGTAAAGACGATTATGAACATATGATCAGGATCAATAAGCGAATTGATAATTATTGTATCCGTAAATCTCAGTAATGCAGTTAAAGGATTATAATCATATATAACAATTGCTCCAACGAATATTCCCGCTGCCAATGAAACTAAAACCTGTCTGAGAATTAATGCCAATAGAATTGCTAACAAAGGTGGGATAATACTTAACCAACCCGGAATCACTCTTACTTTTTTCGAAATCACTTCATCATTGGAAACAATAACTTCATAAGTGCCAGCATTTTGCAAAGTGAGCTTATAAACATGTTCCGAAGCGGTAACTGAAAACTCTTCAATTACTTTTTTATCCGAATCAAGAACGATGAGTTTCGAATGTGTAGAATCCGGTAAATTTTTTATTTGTATCGGGAATGATATTTTTGTGAGGGAAAACTTTGGAACTTCTATCTCTTGCGCATTTAGAAAGGAATGCGAGACGATTAAAAAAAGTATGATAGAAGTTTTTTTCAATATATATTCTTGCGCTTGAAATTGAATTACGGCTAAAATAAAATTGTTTTTAGAAATAGCAAAATGTTAAAATGATCGGAAAGGTTAAATTATGTATAAGATTTTATTAATGATAAAGGAAACAGCTAACGAGGAAATTTTAAATTCTTTACGAGATAATGTTTTAATCCATCTCGAAAAAGCATTAGACAGAAAAATACTCCTCGGAACTATTGACGGCGCAAAGCTAAATGATGATCCGTACAATAGAGTGTGCGAAATTGAATTCAGTTCAAAATATGAAATGGATAAATTGCTTGCATCGCCGGAAGGTAAATCGTTTAATAGAAACTTAACAAGTTATTTCCAACACATATCAATTTTCTTTATTGATTACGGTGAATAATGAATTTATATGTAGTCCGTCACGGTTATGCAGATAATACTTCTCCGGATTCACAACGAGCTTTAACAGATGAAGGGAGACAAAAATTAATTAAGATGATCCCGCAATGGAAATCATATATTCCAAAAATTGATATCATTTTTACATCGCCATACAAAAGAGCATATCAAACCGCTCAAGTCATTCATAAAGGGTTTAATGTAAAAGAAAAGTTGCTTGAAGATAATGAATTGCAACCCGGATTTATCCCTTCAAATTTTATTGCGACTTTATCATCCTTAGAATATGAAGATATAATGGTAGTCGGACACATGCCGGATGTTTCGGATTTAGTCGCAGAATTAACATCTCCGATGTCATTCGGTTTTCCGTTTGCACCTGGTACATTAGCCGCAATTGAATTTGAAGGTAGAGTAAGAATTGGAGCCGGTAAACTAAAGTTATTTTTACCTGAGGGGAAATAAGATGCCGGGCTTTCCGATTACACGAGTTAAATACTTACCGCTGCTTCCTTCCGGACCTGACGGGGTTGGGTACTAAAACGTTAACCGGTGCCCGACGTGTAAAATTTATGGGATGTAAATATATAAAATTTGCTTACTCTTAGCTAATCTCAAGCATATCATAAATCGCTTTAAGTACGGATTCAACACCTATTCCGCCATCACCTTCAAAGGTACACTTTTTAGGATCACCGGGACATTTCGACTGGCAATAATCTGCTGATGGTAGAATTACTTTTGATTCATTTCCAAGCGGTCCCCATAATTTAGGTGAACATGCGGTCAAGGGACAAAATAATGAAACAGTTTTAACACCAAGTGCCGAACAAACATGCATCGGTCCGGTACTGCTTGAGACTAGTAAATCAAAAATTGCAAATTCTCTAAGAGAGATTATATCAGAAGGAATTAGGACATTTTTAAATTTTCTAATTTCATCCGGAACATTTGGATCGGTTGCGACTATTTTAATTGAATCATCAATTGAAAGTTTTTCAATTAGCTTTGCATAATTGTTTGGTGTCCAATTCGGTGCTGAATTACCACTCGATGTATGGATTCCAATTAAATATTTTTTACCATTCAGTAACTCTAATCGTTTCTTCAGTATTTGTTTCTTCTCGGTATCTGTTAAGTATATCTTTGGTGACAAATCACCATTTTCAACCCCAATCTTTCTTGCCAAATCCATACAATAATCAGCTTCGTGTCTAAGTGGAGTATATTTATTTCTACTTACACTTTTAGTTCCAGTAATGAATTGATAAAACTTATGTCCGACCCCAACCCGGGTTTTTATACCTGAAAGAAATAACAAATAATTAATTCTTTCATTCGGTAGTAACATTAATGCGTGAGTGAATTTAAATTTTCTGATTTGTCCAATCCATTTAAACAAATTTTTCTTAGAACCCGAAAGAAATTCATCAGCAATAATAATTTCATCAACGTAGGGATTGTTAAAATAGATATCTTTTGTATAACTTCTTACCAAAACTGCAACAAAAGCATAGGGATAAGTTTTTTTGATTTCTCTTGGAATCGGGGTTGATAAAACAACATCACCAACTCGATCAGGTCTTGATATTAATATTCTATATTGCTTGCTTGATCTCATTAAAAATTTAACAGATGATCTTTAACATTGCTGAATTCGACATCCCAATTAAGTTCTTGCGCAGCCAAAGAGCAATTATTCTTATACACATTTAATTTTTCTTGATCATTTATCATTTCGTTAATCGCAGAATCAATTCTTTGACTTACCTCTAGATCAACAACTTTGCCCACGTTATATTTTTCAACAATATTTTTCATTTGCGGTAAGGCTGAAGAAATAACCGGCAATCCAGCCATTATGTACTCAAATAATTTATTTGGAAGTGCGTGATAATAACTAACACTTATATTTTCGATTAAACAAACACCGATATCACCGGCGGCAGTATAATTTATTAATTCTTCTTGCGGAATTGTACCTAAGAAAAAAACACGATCGGCGACGTTCATTTCCTCCGCATATTTTTGCCATTTCAATTTACGTTCACCATCACCTACCAAAACCAAAACTGAATTAGGAATATTATTAAGGTTGCTTATTACTAACTCAATTCCCCTACCGTCAATAAGAACACCTTGGTACAATAATATTTTTACGTTTTCCGGAAGTGAAAGTTTTTTTCTCAAATCAACTTTATCCGTAACTCGAGTAAACTTTGGAATATTTCTAATTACCAAAGTGTTTTTTATCCCATAAAATTTATGAAGAAATTCCGAATCCATTTCGCCTGTTATAAGGACTAAATCGACTTTGTGAATGAAAATTCTTTCAAGTGTTGTAAAAATTTTTTGAATGAATTTTCTGTTTCGAAGTCCGCCTAAAAACGCATAAAGTTCGCGACTGTTGTAATAAACTTTAGCATTGTCAAAATAACTTCTGAATTTTACGAACGGGAGTGAATATATTTCTTCGGCAAAATAAAGATCAGCTTTTGTTTTAAAGAGCTCTTTTAACAGAAGCAATTTAAAACTTGCATAGAAAAAGATTGAGAACTTTGTTTTGGTAAGTTTATAAACAACGGTTGATTCATCTCGGTAAGTTTTGAATTTTGGTGTAGTCCAATCGAATCCTATTACCTTTACATCGCAGAAATTATCTTCAAGAGATTTTTTAAGATTAGTAATACGTGAATCATGAAACGGATTACCAAGAAACGCGATGAATATCTGTTTCTTTTTACTCATTAAATTATAATTTGATGTGAAATGTATTTCTCATAACAGTTTTTGCATCAAACTTTTCTTTAAACTCAATCAGACCCAACGAGGGTGTCATAGGGTTTTCTGCCGAAGTATCTTGTGAGACGCCAATATCAACATATTTATAACCCAATTCGGTTGCGTCTTTAACAACCTCGTACATTACCCGTTGAATAGGTTTATATTTTTCATACTCATAGCGAAGCATATTATAAAAACACAAAGCTACGGTTTCATTTGGATAAAACATTACGGATCCGCCGATTGGTTTTCCTTCGGCATAGACCATAAACAATTTTAATCTATCCGGAAGAAGTTCAGTGAGTTTTATTAGGTCTTCTAATGAATGTGTTGGTTTAACACCATGACGAGCTTTGTTTTCAATTAGTATCGGATAAAATTCATCATACTTATTATTAATTTCAACAGTGACACCTTCTTTAATACTTTTCCTGATATTTCGACGAATTGTTGCTTGGAATCTTTCGATAATATCAATTGTTGGGTCAAGCTTTATCGCACTTGAGATATAATGAAGCTTATATGAGAACCCGAGCCATAATAAAGCGAAGTCCAAATTTTCATTTTGATATTTCTCATAAACACGCGGAGCAGAGGTTAATTCAATTTCCGTTATACCTTGTTTCTTTGCGTATTCAATCAATGCGGAAACCAATTCAAGTGCTTTATCAAATTTAAGATCGGGAGTTACAAGTGAACCATAGCTTGCACCAATCGGCGATTCAAATGAATCTCCCCTTCTTGCACCAGGTAGCACCGCAGCTAACTTACCGTTTTCAATAAACATGAGATGATTGAACGAAAACTTCCCCGGTGTGTGATAATCAAAAAATTTTTGCATGTGGAACATTGTACCATTATTTGAATTCAGCACAAATTTATCCCACTCTTCTTTCCATTCTTCGTTGTAAGGAATTATTTCAATAGCCATAAAAGTAGTTTTATTGTTTTAGTTTGTAAAAATAAAGAAATTTATCTCAATAACGAATTGATATGATCATTCTACTTTTTGATAGATTTCGAATCCGGAGATTACCTCAATCAATTTGAATTTCTCGCTAAATAAATCTTGAAACAATTTGAACTCGTGTCCTTGTTTTTCAAGTTCATCAACAACACTTGAATTATAAATCACATAACTTTTAGGAAGGATGTTCCTTTCATCCCAATCAAGATTACTGATACGCTTAGCTCTCCGTATATTTGGATAGCCATCGATTAAGTCAATGCCATACTTTGTGTGATGATCTGTAAAAATTATTTCTGTAGGATTGTCTGAAATGAAATTTTTGAATTCATTCTTTTCAGAAATCCCGAAATACTTTTGATATTCTAATGACATGAAAACTGAAGCAGCTACAAATAAAATTAAATAAATTGATCGCAGTCTAATATTAAATTTATTAATAAAAACGGATGCAAGAATAATCGCCGGAACAAATAACGGATAAATATACCAACTAAATTTTAGATCCAGTGGTTTATAACTTAAAGGTGAAGTTGTAAACGCCGCGAATAAAACAGACAATCCAAGAAACCAATAAACAATTTCTCTGTGTTCTCTATTCCTTAGCAAAATAAAAGATTGAATCAGAGCAAGAATCGGTACAAATAAATAAAATCTACGTAGAAAAATACTCGGTAAGTTTTCGATAAAGACTTGTCTTAAAATCCCCAACAAATATTCACTGTTTGTAAAATTACTTCCTAAGATTGTGTAAGGGAAAAAGTTATAGTATGTATAATTGTAATTTTCTTCCACTAATTGCAGACGATAAAAATAATTGCCGGTTTTAATTCCAGTAAAAATTCCTTCAACAATTAATATCGTCAGAGGAAGTGCCATACTTACTAGTAATCCCGGATCCAATTTCTTAGTTCTAATAAACTGATAAACAAACAAAAGCAGTAATAAAATTCCTACATAGTAAAAACTCATCTTCGCAAAAATTGAGATTGCAAAATACATCCCGGCAAAGAATGAGTATTTCAATACAGATTCTTTATAATATTTTATTAAATAATATATTCCAAAATTGATAAAGAAAGCTGCAATAAGATCAGCAAAATTAAGTGTGGCAAAAATTATATCTGTTGGGAAAAATGCTAAAAGGAATACAGCAGTCAACGCTATTTTTTCATTGAATAACTCTTTCGCAATTCCATAAATTATAGGCAGACTAAGAATAGAAAATAAAAATGGAAATAAGATTGATCCAATTTCATTTTCGCCCAATATAATAAAACCAACCGCTGTGAGAACTGTGATAAGCTTTCTTGCTAAATGAATCGGATAACCTATAAAATCAGATGGATAATTACCTTCTAAAAATGAAATTGCTAATTGAGAATAGTATGAATCATCCGAAAAAACATGTCCCATAAAAAAAATAATCCTTACTGAAGCAGCAAGGATTATAATTATGGGAAGTAAATATTTAGGTTGGTTAAGTCGTTCGATAAAATCTTTGTTCAATTTATCACAAATTAAAAAGTGTACATTAACGAAATAATATGAGAATCTCCCAAACCATAATCATAAGGTACGAATGCATAATCAAAATTAATTCCGTTCCAGAGTAATCCTAAACCTGCTGTCAATCCTTTTGATTCATAACCACTCATATATCCACCGCGGAGTGCTATTAAATTATCATAAAATATTTCAGCACCTACGTGTAAATGTGTGTCTTCTGATTTTGTATACTTTTGCATACCACCGGTCAATGTTATATCCGATTGAATTGAGGTAAGCGGAAAGTTATAGGCGGCTCCGATTCTTAAATCAGTAGGCAATTCAGTTTCAACATTTCGTAATTTTTCCATTGAACCCATGTTTCTGTAAGAAAGTCCGAGGTCCAACCCCTCAATAATATTTTTATAACTAACTCCAAGATCGAAACCTAAACCACTTGCGTCATCCGAAAAAAGATTTTCATACAGGTATTTTACGGTCATACCAAACGATAATTTCTCGTATAAATAAAACCCGGTTGATAGACTTGCATTAAAAAAGTGTACATTAAAAGTTGATTCGGGTTCACCCGGTCTTGTTCTCATTTCAAAACCGGAAACTGATGTTGTATTTAAACCGAAAGCAAAAGGGAGTCCGAATAAAGGAAAACTTGCACCTAACATCTGTCCCGAAACATCTTGCATTAACTGGTTATGCGAAAAAGTTAATTGAGGTGAAACATAATCAGCAAGTAAAGCCGGATTATAATAAAGAGCACTAACATCGTGTGCCGATGCAACTCCGAGATCACCCATTGCAATATTTCTTGCATTAAATCCGGATTTAAGAAATGAAAGTCCCGACGATCCGGCTGATTGTGCAAAAATTGAAGTAGCAATAATTAATGTGAATAGTATTTTTTTCATAGGTCCAAGTTAAAAATTAAAATTAAGCCCAACAATATGTTGATCATGCGATGAATAAGGTTCAACCGCAAAAGCATAGTTAATTCCTACAACTGCAAAATTTAAATCATGGAAATAGGTAAACCCAACTGCGGGTCTAACCGGAATATCAAAGTTTCCGATATCAATTCGATCGACCCCACCGCGAAAATAAAGGTTTTCGTAAATATTATATTCTGCACCAATTCTGATATAGTTTGATTCCGCATTACTGTTTTCAAATTCGATTGATGCAATCAAATTTGGATTAGAGAATTTGTAAGCTATACCAATTTTCTTTAGAACGGGAAATTTATCTGTGGTAGTGGTTCCACTTGCTCCGTAAAGTTCCGAACTATCCCATTCATATTTACTATTGATATCGGAAATCATTAACGAAATAGTAATATTCTCATTTAATAGATACAGAGCCCCGATATCAAAGCCTAAACTAGAGGCTGTTACATTTTCATACAATTTGTAGTAGTAAAATTTAAAAGCAACACCAATCGCAAATTTTTCTGAGAATCGATTTGACAAACCAAGAAAGAATTGATTTTCACTCGTTGATAGCGGATCATATTGTTTGCCTTGACTGTCGCGTGCATCGATATCACTTACACCGGCATTAATAATTCCCACTGTAATACCGGGTGTTGCTTTCTTATCCTCACCACTTCCAAACCTTCTTGTGAAGTTTAGAAAGTTCAGACTTCTATCCAAAGAAAGAAATGAGTAAGATGTATGAAATGAATTCCCTTCTTGAAATGAACTTAGTGCAGGATTGTAATAAGAATTTAATTCTCCGGTTGTTACTGCTGACATTGCATTACCCATTCCTATTCCGCGAGCTCCAAAACCCATTCTTGAAAATGCTCCGGCTTTACTTGAAATTCCACTGAATTCCGGCTGGGCTTGTAACGAAACTAAGAGAAATAAAGCAATTAATGTAATTATAAATTTTTTCAACTTTCCCTCTACATTAATACCATAATTTTACCATAAACAGGATCACCGGAACCAACATCAATCCTATAAAAATAGACACCGTTTGGTACCAAACTTCCGTTTTCATCTCTGCCATCCCAAGAATCTTTCTGTTCCGAATTTCCGCCGATTCTTGGTGCATTTTGAATTACAGTTCTAACTAAGTTCATTCCAAAATCAAAAATTCTGATTGTCACTTCCGCATCATTTGAGCCAATTGAATATAAAATCGTCACACGCTCGTTGTTTGGAGAAAAAGGATTCGGATAAGCGTATGCCTCAGTTTCTGAAGTAAGCTGTTGTGAAGCAATGTACACAGTCCAATTTCCTTCCCAAAAAGCTGTTGGTGTTTCATTAATTTTTGCTAGTCCGTTCAATGAACCAAGCCAGATATCCGTAGTGAAATCATTTAAGTATTTCGTTTCAACTGCACGATATTGAGTAACCGGCAACGCAACCCCGGTTTGTGAATCTATCGGATTGGGATTTGTTAACCAAGTTAAACCTGAATTACTTGATCGAAGCACACCTTCCTCTGTAGCAATTAAAACTTCTGAATCCGTTATTGATTGTCCAGCATAAGTATATTTAAAACCAAAATCATGTGCGCGAGAATTAGGCAAATAAGTTTTCCAAGTTTCGCCGCCATCGGAAGATGAACTCACTCCCCAATATTCTGCAAGATCAACGGCTTTCCAACTTGCTGCCCAGACAGTGTTTGTATGATAATCATAATCCAGCTCGACAATAAAATTTCCGCTTATTGGATTAGGTTGATTCTGATGATTAAATTTTTTCCAGCTTATTCCGCCGTCGGTTGATTTATTTAATCCGCCGGATGTTCCGACATAAATTAAATCGTCGTTTACAACCTTGATCGAGAATACACGATGATTAAGATTTTCTTCGAAACCAAGAGCGCCCGAGCTTGGAGATAAATCAAAATTTAGAGTATCATCGGGATGAATTTCATCGAGATAATCAGGAGGTAAAACTACGCGCTGCCAGGTTTGTCCCATATCTGTACTTTTTCTCAAGCCACCGGCAAAGCAGGCAATCCAAATAGCATCGGAAGTAAAATCAATATCATAAGGCATGTTATTAACCGCAACTGTAATTGGAAGTGCACCAAGTTTGTTGTTCCCATACATAACGACTGTATCGGCTTGTGAATCAACCGGTTGCGGAATTACCGTCCAGGTATTCCCTTGATCGGTTGAATAACGAAGTCCCGCCCCTTCGACTAAAGTTTCCCCAAATATTTCAGTAAAATCCCACGTTCCGGCCCAAATTTTTCCATTATGATAACCAACTTTTGACACCTTCTTAATTCCGAAATCGGGAGTCTGATAATAGTTAGTCCAGTTTGCACCATTATCAGCAGACTTACTTAAACCTCTTGAAGTACCAAGCCAAACAATTCCATTATCATCGATTAGTACATCTTCGATAGTGTTACTAGCTGGAGTCACGGCTGATATTTTATCAGCTTTATTTTTCTCTAAGGAAAAATTATATGGCAATGATTGCGAAAATAAATAACCGGTTAAGAAGAATATTATTAATAAGATTTTTTTCATTTTATTTCACAGTTAGTATGTGAATGATTTTATTACTTACGGCACCGACTCTGTCTTCAGCGGTTAATTCAAACCGATATTCACCGGTATTAAATGAAGCAGGGAATGTTAAGCCAACTGAAAATGTACCATCATTTGCTGTAACATCACCCCCTGTTAAACCATCATCAAACATCGGGAATTTGGTGATACCTTGAGAATTTTGTAATTGGTTGCCGTCAGGATCAAAGACCTCGTAATAGACTCTGTAAATATCTATATATCCATTTTCATCTAAGACATCAAGAGTAAAAATAAATTGTTCAGTTAATGCGACAGTATCAGGAAATACTAAATTACTAATAACCGGTGCTGAATTTTGCTGACCGCTTAAAAATTCCAAATTATGTGAAGCTACTTTTTTAACCTTACCGTTTCCGGCTGTTATATTATCTTCAACAAAAAACTCTAAGACATATTGCCCGGTAGGAATTCCTTTACCTAAAATTGTATTGCCGGAAAATGAAGTAACATCATTATTTGATGCACCTTGCGATAAATAAACATTCTGTTTGATAGTACTTGATGCATTCACGGTTAAAACATTAAACCAAACTCTGGAGATAGTAGCAGAATTTGTGAAAGAAAGTGTAACGCTTAATGTAGAATCCTGATCATTATAAATAAACTGCGCAGGGACAGTTATTGATACAAGCTGATAATCGACATCTGCAGTATCAATCACTTCAGTAGGAATACTATCACACGCCGTGAACATAAACACATTCATAATGACTAACAGAATTAAAGTTTTTTTCATAATATTTTTTCCAAAAAAAAGGGAATCATTTTTAAAGAACCTACTGCGTAAATTTCTGATAATTAAAAACTCTATTTGAACACATCAGAAATACAGTAGAAATTCTCTATAAATGATCCCCTAAATTGATGATCAAAAGTAACTATTTCCGAATTAAATTGTCAAGTCAATATTAAATATCGTTAAAAAGACACAATAAAGGGTGTTGGAGAAAAAGATAATAATAAGACAAATAAACTTATATAACCAAGGATCATTCGTTTTGGGTCAAGTTTCTCAAAAGTTTGAACAGGCGGATGTTTTACTTTAATAAAAAAGTATAGTACAAATCCCCAGAACAACCAACCGGTCCAGCCGATATTATAATTTAGTTCAAGAATTGAATCCATCAACCCGATAGCCCCGAATCCAAATAAGAACAGCATGGAAATACTTGCAATTACTTCATGAATTTTTTCACCAAACATACTATAAACAATATGTCCACCATCGAGTTGTCCGACTGGAATCATATTCATAGCTGTGACAAATAAACCAAACCAACCAACGCATAAAAATGGATAGTGATAAATTTCAGTCATCGGAGGTATAAAATCACCGGGTGAAGTTAATAGTTCTCTTAAAAGAGAAAATAATATTGTATCGCCAAAAGTCAGACTCAAACTTCCTTCACCGTATTCGGGTGTGAAGTAATCGGGATGAATTTGTAAAATATATTCTTCCCCCGGAAGATTAAGAAATCCATAAACAAGCAGTGCAATACAGGCAACAAATCCGGATAAAGGTCCGGCAACGCCAATATCAAACATAGCCTTATTATTTAGAACGGGGGTTTTGGTTTTAATAACAGCACCAAGTGTTCCAAAGTTGAAAAAGCCGGGAATCGGAGGGAATGGAATAAAAAACGGTAATGTTGCTTTTACTTTATGGTAAACAGCCGCAAAGTAATGCCCAAACTCATGAAAGCTTAACATGAACAAAACCGATAACGAGTAAGGCAAACCTTTCGTCAGAACTTCAAACTCGTATGGACCCATTGTTCCGGTTGTCCACTCAACTCCGGCGATTGTTGCAGTAATAAAAGTAATTAAGAACAAACCAATGTGAAGAAGATAGTTTTGTTTGTGTTTCTTAATTAGAATATTTTCAAACAATGAAGAATTATATGTTTTCTGATCTTCCATTATAAGTCAAGATTTATACCAACAGCAGTATATTTTTTCGAGTAGTCAAAATATTCTCCGTGAACACTTTTCCCGGAATAATAATGAAAATAAATACTCAATCCTTTTCCATCAGGCTTTCCGAATTTAATACCGGCATTTAGAGAATTGTTTCCGGTATATTTAGTTAAGTTTGCCAATTTGAAATCGTATGCGATAAAAGGTGTAAAATATTCTCCAATTAAGTTATCAGCAAAATAGTCAAATCCAATTTGATAAATATCTTTACCCAGTTCATTGGGAGTAACATTTATTAAATATGTAAAGCCCATATAAACTCTGAGATCAGCCCAAGATACATATGGCATTATTTCAACAAATTCTCGACTGTAAACTCTAGGGTTTCTACCATCTCTCCAACTTTGCGTTTCATGGCTATAGTGTCCATCAACAAAGTGAGCACTAATATGGCTCAATCTTAATCTGGCACCATACTCAAAATTATCATCTACTTTTTTATACCCGGCATTAATTCCGAACAAATAATCAACTGCATCAACCGGGAAATGAAAATCAGTTTCACCTCGCAATAAAGTGTATGTGAAAAGATCAGCTCCGAAGGATACTTTTTCATTTTCAGAAATTGAATATCTTGCAACGTCTATAGAATTACCGATATCTAAACGTAATTCATTATCGCCGACTTGAAATAGAAAACCAAGTTTCGGTTCAATAATGTTTGCTGTAAATGGTTGGATTAAAAGATCATCCGGGAAAATTTCAAATTTATTTTGAGAGAAAATAACTTGTGCTGTGATACTTAGTAACAGAATCAACCTTTTCATAAAAATCCTATTAATTATAAACTCTTCCTTTCCAAACTACTTTTTGATTTGGTAATGTAAGAAATGGAAGAAGAAGCACGTAGAAAATAAAATACATCTCAAAAACGATGAAATGCTTAAACGATAATTTTAACCCCAGTTTTTCATGCACACCTTTGAGTGCAAAAAAATCTATAGCAAATTTGAAAAGTGACAAATATAAAGATAGTGGTGTGAAAAAGAAAGGTGTTAGTATCATCATTAAATGGGCTATAAATCCGGTTGCCATTACACTGTATCCGGTTAGATCACTTTTTAACCCACCAACTCCCCATCTTTTTTTCTGTCGCATTAACGATTTCCAATTTGGACATGGTTTTGAAGTAACCATTCCTTCAGCTGTCATCGGATAAATGATTTTATATTTCTTTAAATAATGCATCGCCATTAACAAATTGAAATCTTCCGTAACAGAAAACGGTAAAGCTTCATAACCTCCTACTTCTTCATAAACTGATCTTCTGTAGGACATATTATTCCCAATACAGCTTAATGGTTTTCCGAGATTCATAACTCCACCGGCTACCATCAATAGGTAAATAAAATCAACGGATTGCATACCACCGAACAATGTATCATTAACTTGATTGGTAAAACCGCAAACCATCGCAACATCTTTGTGATAGTAAGAAGCTAATTCCTTAGCCCAAGTCGGAGAAACCATACAATCGGCATCAGTTGTAAGAATAACTTCACCATTAGAAATTTTAATTGCGTTAGCTAATGCGTTTGTTTTCCCTTTTAAGGAACCAAGTTCGGCTTGAGGTTCTAAGTATTTGAATGATGGTTTGTCCTTGATAAAATCTTTTATCAACTCACCGGTATTATCGGTTGAATGATCATTAACCAAAATGATTTCCATTTTATCTTGGGGATATTCCAATTTGGAAAGTGAGTCCATACAATCGAAAATATTATCCGATTCATTTCTTGCGGCAACGATGATACTTATAGTCGGCAATTCAGTTTCATTAATTTTCGGAAACTTTTTCTTGGATCCGACTATGAAAAGAAAAGTTTGGAAGGTATATAAAACGATAATCGCTATAAATATTATTTCAAACATTCTTTTGGTAACCCGAAATTAAAACCTTTTTTATTACCCGATTCGACAACATAGTCAATTGAATCATTAATAATTTCTTTAGATTTGAGTGAATCGTGTAATACAATGATTGAATTATTTTGCAAAAAATTATCGATTGCAAATTTAACTTTTGAAAAATCATTTTGAAAATCATAAGTCATTATTGACCACATCACAGTTTTTAATCCTAACTGATATATTATTTTTGTTTGAGGTGGATAAATTTTACCATACGGCGGACGAAAATATTTTATGTTATAATTTAATTGTTCCAAAACATGTTCAATATTTTTTTTAATATCGGCAATTAGCTCCGGTGTGCCCATTTTTGTAATCTTAGTATGATTCCAACCGTGAGATCCAACTAAATGTCCATCTGCTAAAATTTCTTTCGTAATTGAAATATTCTTAACAATATTTTCACCTAAACAAAAAAAAGCAGCCTTAATTTTATGCTCACTAAGTTTCTTTAAAATTCGCTCTGTTGTTTCAATATTCGGTCCGTCATCAAAAGTTAACAATACTTTTTGGTTTTCAGTTTCCCAAATTGTGTAAGGGAAAAGTCTACGAATGATTTTAGGAGGAGTATAAAATATTTTTCTCATCTTTTAACTTTACCTCCTTTCCAGCGGAAATTCCCAAATAATCCTCCAATTGCAGAATAGATTATATATGGAATTTGTAGAAACTCAGCTATAAAAAATATTCGCATCATTTTTTTGTCATACAATGATTCTGCTCCAAAATTCATAACCATATATTCAACGACTATTTTACTAGCAAATGAAATTAAAAATGAAATCAGCAAAAATGAATTAAAAAAGATTCCACCCAAAAGTTGTAATGGTAATGAAACATAAAACAGAAAGAGTAATATTATTATCACAACCAAACTATTGTTTCTGTAAAATATACTTTTACTTGCCCACCTTTTTCGTTGTTCAAGAAATTCTTCCGGTTTTTGTTTGGGCTGTGTCTTAATGAGTGCTCTTTTATCATAAGCAAAATTAATCTTATAAGTTGTTTCAAGCGCTATTTTTTGAATAAGCAAATCATCATCGCCCGAAGTAAAATTAAGCTGGTCATCAAAGCCGCCGACTTCCTCAAAAACTTTTTTTCTATAAGCAAGATTTGCAGCTGAACATATTGTCGGTTTTCCAATCCCAATTAGACCAGCACCTGTTAGAATTAATCCGGCATATTCAATTCGTTGAAAATCAGAGAAGAAATTACCATCCGTTTCAAAATCAACCGGACCGGCAACCACCGCTGTTTGATCGTCAAAATACTTTATTATAGTTTCAAGCCAATTTGGATTATGATAACAATCTGCATCGGTAACTATTATAATCTCGTTTATGGATTGTTTGATTCCTTTTATTAATGCTTTCTTTTTACGCGCGGATTCTGAGCTGTTATCGGTAAGGTTAATTATTCTAGAGTTCACCGGATTAAAAGTCTCGAGCTTTGATAAAGTTTCATCATCGGAATTATCATTTACAAATATTATTTCGTAAAACTCCTTGGCAAGTGACTGATTGTTCAAACTTTTACAGAGACTTTCAACATTTTTGGCTTCATTCCGTAAAGGGATGATGACGGATAGTTTTTCGTTAAATTGGAAATGCTTTTCGTTACTCGTTAATTTTCTTAAACCAAAATATACTTGTGAAATAAAGTAAACATAATGAAGTGTAATCAATCCGATTAGAATAAATAAGTAAATCATCACTTCTTCTTGATTAAAAATAATAGTCCGATTATTGCGGGAAGAATAACATTCACAACAAAAAGCACTAATGCAGAATTAAAACCAATTGCCGGGGCAAGTCCTACAAGCGCAATTAAATAAGATGCGGCACCTTCTCGCACGCCCAAATCGCCAAATGAAAAAGGTAGAACTACGGTTGTAGCAAATAAGATTAGCGAAGCAATTATCATTAACTGATAATAATTTGAGAACTCAGCAAAAGCGTTTACAAGAAGAGCAAATTGCAAGAGAATGACAAACAAGAATAAAACGTTAATCGAAAATATTTTGATTTTACCTTTGTAGCTTTGTGATAAAAACTTATCGACAATTTTTATCTTATTCAATACTTTTTCATTCGACTTAAATTTTCGTCTAATAATTGCAACGAAAAATCCATTCGTAAATAAGAGATAAATTAGTAAAGAAAATATAACTATAATGCTTATCAATAAAGGCATATCAACATAAAAGTGTGATGAATTAAGCGTGCGATAAAATAGTACTGAAGCAATAGACCCGAAAAAAGTAATAACCAGCATGTTGATAATTTTATCAATAAATGACACAATAGTAACATCAAAAAAATTGAATTCTTTTAAAGGGATTGCACGACCTATAAATTCACCAATTCGTGCTGGGGTTGATAAACCGGATGAAATTCCACTAAAATAAGAACCAAGCACACGCATAAAAGAGATTTCACCTAAGGACAAATTGATAACAAGTTTCCACTTGTAAGCTTGAAGAAGAATATTTACCAGAGATAAAAGTGAAGCATAGAGTATGTAAGAATAATTTGCACCCGAAAAAGCCGCTGTAATTTCAGTGACAGAAATGTAACCGACTAGAAATATCAATAATCCTAAAGCGATTGCTATCTTTAAGATACGATCAATTATTACGCGGTTTGCGACAATCTTTTGTAATGTATTTATTATAGAATCAGTAGTAAACAAACTTTGCCCATTTATTCAGCAAAATACTTAAATTGAATAATAATAAAAAAGATAAAGAATTACTTTGAAACAAAACCCCAGACCACTAAAAAGATTTGGTCAAAACTATCTAGTTGATCAAAATATCGTTAAAAAAATTATAAGTGAGTTTGCTCCGACTCACGAAGATATAATTCTAGAAATCGGTCCCGGTAGAGGCGTACTAACCGAATATATAAATAAAACCGGAGCAACAATTTACGCCGTCGAAATTGATAAAAGAGTAATTGATGAATTGAAAGAAAAATATGAAAATGTTCAGTTTATAAATAAAGATTTTCTTAAAATAAATTTAGGTGAATTTGTTACTGAAAACAAACTCAGAATAATTGGCAATATTCCTTACAATATTACTTCCCCCATTTTATTTAAACTTATTGACAACTTAAATCTAGTTAATGATGCACTTTTTATGGTGCAGTTTGAGGTTGCGCAGCGAATAATCGCTAAACCAAGGACAAAAGAGTATGGAATACTTTCAGTTATTTTAAATCATTTTTTTGATGTCAAACTATGTTTTAAAGTACCGCCGACAGTATTTTATCCCAGACCAAAAGTTGACTCTGCAATTATTAAATTAACAGCCAAGAAAGTAGAAGATTCCTTTGATAATAAACTATTTATTAATACTGTCAAAGGTGCATTCGGAAACAGAAGAAAAAATTTAAAAAATTCCTATAGTAATAGTATATTAAGTGTTTATAATTTTGATTCCTTTCCGGTAGAACTCACAAAGCGTGCTGAAGAATTAGTCATAAG
>QZJX01000070.1 GCA_003599395.1 Ignavibacteriales bacterium
TAATAAATTCAGATTGTGAACCAAGTGAAAGTTGAGCGAGCTGCCACCCTTGACCTTTTAGAGATAATGAAACTTCCTTAGTAGAATAATTTGAAACAGCCATTCCTTGAGGGATCTCAGTAAAGCTCAAAGGGAGTTTCACCGAATAGAAATATTCTCCCGAAAACGAAACAAATATCCAAAGCATGATAGAGAAGGATATAATGAAAACTGTTGTAATAATCTTTTTAGTCATAGTCTAAATATAAAAAAACTCCACATAGAGTGGAGTTCAAAAAAAAAGATACATTGAAATTTATTTACCGCAACGAATCAAAATGATCTATCAGTTCCTGTCGATTTGCTTTGGATATGTCTCTTCCTTTAATTGGAAAAGATTCGAAACTTCTGGCCAATTTTCTTAATTCGTGAACGTTCAACTTTTGCAACTCAGATTTTGCAGGAATATCTCCCGTCTCTTCTTGATCACCAAAATCAAATTGATCCTCTGGTTCATCAGTTTCTTCTTCCGTTAAGGTTTCGTCAATCTCATCCTTCTCTTCAATATCAATTTCTTCAACTTCATCATCTAATTCATCAGATAAAGTTAATTCATCGTCTTCTATTTCAACTTCTTCAACTTTTGGAGTAGCTTTTTCTTTCTTTTTAACAGGCTCTAAATCCTTTTCATAAACTATTGATTCAATTTGATCATCGGGTCTAGGAATAACGTGGGAAGAAACAAGTTGACCAACTCTTTGAGCTGCCGCGCTTCCGGCATCAACGGCTGATTTGACCGCGGCAACCTCACCGACAATCTTAATAACAATCAATGCGCCGGTGACTTTTTCTTTGCTCACAAGTTTTACATTAGCAGCTTTACACATAGCGTCTGCTGCTTCAATAGCACCAACCAAACCTTTGGTTTCAATTAATCCTAGTGCGAGATGCATAATCTAAATTACTTTGAACGTTTCGGTATAATAAGTTCAACATCAGAGTGAGGGCGCGGAATGACGTGAACAGAAACCAACTCTCCTACTCTTTGAGCTGCTGCTGCGCCGGCATCTGTAGCAGCTTTTACTGCTCCTACATCACCTCTTACCATAACAGTTACATATCCGCCGCCGATTGTTTCTTTTCCAATCAATTCAACTTTTGCGGCTTTTACCATGGCATCGGCAGCTTCAACTGCTCCGACTAATCCTTTGGTCTCGATCATTCCTAGTGCGTCTAATGTCATTGGTGTGCTCCCAATTATTGGTTTATTTTTATTCGAAAATACCTTTTAAGGGCAAAAATGTCAATTATTATTTGTCGATTATTCGCATATTATTTTGTGTGGTTTAAATAATCTTCTAGGATTACAGCAGCGGCGTTTTTATCAATTAGTGACTTGTCTCTACGCTTCTTTTTTGATGATACGGTTTCCAAAATTCTTTGTGATGCTATTGTGGATGAATAACGTTCGTCAAACATTTCAATTTGTAATCCGGATTTTAATTCAAGCTCATTCTTGAATTTAATTATCAATGATGTGAGTTTAGTATCATTTCCGTCTTCACTTACCGGATTGCCAAGTATTACTGTAACTACATTTTTTTCTTTTATTAAATTCAATATGAACTGTAAGGTTTTAGTATCGTTGGGAATTGTCTGAAATGGGATTGCAAACATTTTTAGTGGATCGGTTAAAGCTAATCCAATTCTTTTTGTACCAAAATCTATGGCAAGGATTCTTTCTTCTTTTGTAATCATTAGTTTGAGATTTCAAATCGTTCTACAGAATAGATTCCTCTATTTTTTTTCAATCTTTCAATCAATTTATTCAAGTGTTCAAGATCAGAAACAAATACTGAAATTGTGCCATGAAACATCGAATCACCTGTAGAAATATTAACTGATTTTATATTAGTGTTTTTGTATGTAGTTATTATGTTCGAAATGTCTTTTAGAATTCCCGGCATATCTTCACCGTGAATATCAATTCCGGCCACGAACATCGATCCATTTGATCTGGGCCAATTGACAGGTACTAATTTATCCGGTTGACTTTTAGACATTTGAATAATATTAATACAATCCTTCCTGTGAATTTTTATTCCTTCCCCCGTAGTAATAAAACCAATTATTGGATCGCCGGGAATTGGATTACAGCATTTAGCATAGCTATGTTGAATTCCTTTATGTTCTCCTTCAACTACAACATTACCCCCCGATACACCTCTAGCTTGTTCAACAAATGTATCAAAAAACAATTCATTCGATTCTTCTTCTCCGCTTTCTTGAACTGGGTTTAAAATATCATCAGGATTTTGTTTGCCAATAGCTATATCCTTAAATAGTTGACGAGGGTTATCATAACGCAATTTATGTGCGAGTCGATTAATTTCGTCGATCGATAAATTCTTTTTGTGTTTTTTGGCTTTTTTATCCCAAATCTCTTTTCCTTGTTCTACAAGTTTGTCCTCTTCCTTATTCAAATATCTTCTAACTGCGGATTTTGCTTTATGAGTTTTAACAAATTGAAGCCAGCTTTTATTCGGATGCTGATTTTTTGAAGTGATAATTTCAACTTGATCACCGGAATGAAGAATTGTATCGAGTGGAACAATTTTTCCATTTACTTTTGCACCAATACAATGATTACCGACTTTTGTATGAATTTCAAAAGCAAAATCTACAGGGGTTGAATCAATTGGCAATCTTTTTAATTCACCTTTTGGAGTAAAGATGTAAATTTCATCTTGGTAAAGATTCAATCTGAAGCTGGCAAGAATTTCTTTTGTTGCTTCATCTTTTGTAGAATTTTCAAAAATATCTCTAACCCAGTTAACCCATTCTTCTAATTCCGTATCATCTGAAATTAGATTTTCTTTGTATTTCCAGTGAGCAGCAACACCTTTCTCTGCAATTTCATGCATCTTGCGTGTTCTAATTTGAATCTCAACCAACCTGCCATCAGGACCAATTACAGTATTATGTATAGACTGATAATTGTTTTTCTTCGGAATCGAAATAAAATCCTTAAAACGATCTTGAATTGGTTTGTAGTGTTGATTAATTATCCCCAGTACATAGTAACATTCATTGGGATCTTCGTTTTCAAGAATAATTCTTACCGCAAATAGATCATAAATTTCTTCAAATGATTTCTGCTGATTTATCATTTTTCGATAAATACTATAAAGATGTTTTGCTCTTCCACCAATCGAAAATTTTAGATTGTGAGCTTTTAATTTTTCTTCAATCGGTTTTGAAAATTTTGCAATATATGCTTCTCGTTCTCTTCTTTTCTCATTTACTTTTTTGGCTAAGTCTGCATAGGCTTCTTTGTTTAAGTATTTAAATGCTTGGTCTTCCAACTCCCACTTAACACGGCCCAATCCGAATCTATGAGCAAAGGGAGCATAAATTTCGAGAGTTTCTTTTGCAATTCTTCTTTGTTTTTGTGGATTTACGAATTCGAGTGTTCTTATATTATGTAGCCTATCGGCAAATTTTACTAAAATAACTCTAACATCTTTTACCATTGATAGAAGAAGTTTGCGATAATTTTCAGCTTGAGATATATCCTGACCCTTAAAAACACCGCCAATTTTTGTAACACCATCAACGATATCGGCTACTTCTTTACCAAATTCTTTGCTCAAAAATTGTAAACCAATTTCTGTATCTTCAACCACATCATGAAGCAATGCAGCGATTACAGAAACATCGTCTAATGGAATTTCTTTAGCTACAATTAATGCAACTTCGTAAGGATGATTGAAATATGGTTCACCGGAAGCTCTAAAATCATTTTTGTGTGATTCGTAGCTTAATTGGAATGCTTTTGCGATTAATGATTCATTAACCACCGGAAGATGCTCCTTACAAACTGTAAGCAGCTCTTCTAGCATTTTTTGTTGCTTTATGCCGGTAATTACAGATTCCATACTTGCATTAATATTCTAAAAATATCAGAAAATCAATATTAATTTTTGGGGAGTGTTTCAAGACGAATTTTTGTAGAATCCTTTAGTTCGACAATTTGTTGAATAAGAGGTAATACTTCTATTTGATATTTTACGTCAATTCTCGGCATTGAAAGAACATCCTCACAAATTTTATTAGCTTCGGAGAATCTGCCAAGATTATAATACAAATTTGCTAGGTTGCTTTTCAGTTCTATCAACTTGTATGGGTTTTCAAAATTGTCTTTCTCGTATTGTCTGATTAATTCTTTATAAAGTTGAACAGACTTTTGAGGTTCAAGCTTTTCATTAGCCTTTGCTAACAATAATTTTATTTTACTGCTTTGAGGATATTTTTTTCGCAGAGTTTCAGCTAAATTTGCTGCTCCCAAATATCTTTCCTCATTTAGATAAGCATAGCAAAGTGAGATCAAAGCGAAATCTCTATTTAGAAATTTATGTTTTAATGCTAATTCAAGAGATTTTAATCCAGATTCCCTTTTATCCTCGATAAATGGAAGCCAATGAAGTGATTCTGTTTTCACACTGCTCCAGTAATTATAGTTACCAATCACAACTTGAGCTTCAATGAAAGATGAATCAATTTCTAAACAGCGTTCAAAATACTGCAACGCAATAAACCCGTCTGCAAAACCATCAACATAATTTGATTGGAAGAGTTTCCAATAAGTTTGATATGTTTTGGTTAATGCCATTAAATAATTATTCCATAAGTCGTCTGGATCAACATCTAAATTATCCTCGCAAAAATCTTGTGCAGAGTATAAGAGAGAATCGATTTCTTTTGTTTCAAGATAGTAATTCAGATGCTCCCTCTCAAAAATTAATGCTCCGGCATACAATATGCTCCCGAGTGGAGAATCGGGATTCTTTTCTTTGAAAAAGTTAAAATCCTTTTTTGCCTGTGCATAATTTTCGTTTAGGACATTTGTTATTCCTGAATAAACCTTTGCAGCAAACTTGATATTGGTAGGTAATTCAGCTTTAAGTGAAAGAGTTAAAATCAGTATTAATAATATCTTATAGCGTTCCAAATGTTCTATCTCCTGCATCTCCCAATCCGGGAAGAATATATCCAACTGAATTAAGTTCTCTATCTAATGCTGCTGTAAAAACTTTAACATCCGGGTGATCTTGCTCCATTTTTTGAACACCTTCGGGTGCTGAAATCAAACAGGCTAAAATTAAATTTCTTGCTCCCTTACTTTTAAGATGTGAGATTGCAGCAGAAGCACTTCCTCCGGTGGCAAGCATGGGATCAAGTACAATAATTTTTGAAATTTCTAAATTCTTCGGAGTTTTATAATAATAATCAACCGGCTTTAAAGTCTGTTCATCTCTTTGCAGCCCTATATGTCCTACTTTGGCTGTGGGAATCATTTCAATAAATGCACTTACCATACTAAGACCGGCTCTTAGAACAGGAATTAAAACTATCTGATGTTTGATCTTATGCCCCTCCGTAATCTCTAATGGTGTTTCGACGTTTACGGATTCGACCTCAAAATCTTCGGATATTGCTGTAACTAATGAATAAGAAATTCGTTTTAACGCAAGCCTAAAATCATATTCCTCTGTAGCTTTATTTCGAAGAATAGTAATATCTCTTAATACCAGTGGGTTCTTTACAACTGTAAGATTATTCATTACTTCAATGCCTTCCTACCTAAGTATGATAAAATATTTATAAATGGTGAATTTGGTGGTGTGTAATTAAAATTTATTTTTGTTAGGGAATCAATTTTATCATTTTTTGAAATCAATGCAGAAATTAAGTCACCATATCCAATAACTTCTGATTGACCATAAAATTCAGCTCCGAGTATTCTTCTACTTCCCTCTTCGTATATAATTTTTCCATAAGTATTTTTACTTTCAGGCATAACCTTAACCAAGTTGGGGAGTATTGCATCTACAGATCTTACTCTAAAATTATTTGATGATGCATCAATTGAAGTAAGACCAACAGAGACTAAAACATTATCAAATATTTTTACGGCAACATTTTTTACAACGGAATCATAAAAAACATTTCCACCGGCAGCATTTTCACCTGCAATATGTCCCTGTTCATGAGCAAATGTAGCAAGTGGTAAATAATCATGTTTATTTGTGATAGTATTTTTGATTTCTATACAGTCACCAGCAGCAAAAATATTCGGGTCAGTTGTTTTTAATTTTCCGTCAACAGTTATTCCATTGTACTTTCCAACTTTTAGTTTGCTTGAAATTGCAAGTGATGAATTAGGCTCGACACCAATTGCCGATATCACAAGACATGTGTCAATAATTCTTCCGTCGATATTAATGGTAGTAATTTTTTCATCCCGGCAGTTAAATTTTAATCCCACAAAACCATAAGTGGTTTCTACTTTTTCTTTCTCCAATTTATCTTTTACCAATGCCGAAATTTCTTTCTCACTGCTTGGCATTGGAACCGAATCTTTTTCAATAAGATGAACATTATAATCCATTGCTTTGAGATTTTCCGCGGTTTCAATTCCAATATAACCGGCACCCAGAATTATGATATTCTTTACATTATTTTGACACAGATATTCGCTTATTCTTATATAGTCACTAATACTTTTCAAAGTGAATAGATTCTTAGCATAACTGAGATTAGCAGGCATCTTTGCAACTGACCCTGTTGTTATTATCAGCTTGTCATATGGAACACTAATACTAGACTTATCAATTTGATTCACAACTTGAACTGTTTTCTCTCTTCTATTAATCGATTCAACTTTATGGTTAACATTAACTCTAACTTTTTTTTCTTCAAAAAACTGTTCAGGGGAAAAGAATACTAATTTTTTATAGTCATCAATAACATTGCTGAAAAGATAAGGGAGTTCACAGGTTCCGGTAGATATGAAAGGACTAGCTTCAAATAAAATTACATCGGCTTCCGGATTAACACGTTTTGCTTTGGCTGCGGCACTCGGTCCTGCTGCATTTCCACCGATAATAATTATTTGAGGTTTTCTCATAATTCGGGAAAATTGTTTTGTTTAGTCAGATAATATAAGCTTTTTGTAAGAAAGTTGTTTTTTAAGTAAACTTCTTTTTTAACTTTCTTTGAAGGAAATCGTCATCGGTACTCCCGAAAATCCATATTTATTTCTTATAGTTTTTTCGAGAAATCGTTTGTAGCTGTCTGGGATATATTTGCTGTCATTTGTGAAGAAAAGGAAAATAGGATAGTAATCACCAACTTGAGTGATATATTTTATTTTCACTTCTTTACCAGTAGGGGTTGAAGGCGGAGGAATTCTTTTTACTTCTTCTAAAATTGTATCGTTCAATTCTTGAGTCGGGATTTTCTTCGATCGTTCTTCATAAATCTGAAGAGCAAGATCAATTAGTTTATATATTCTTTGCTTAGTAAGTGCTGAAATGAAAATTATCGGAGCAAAATCAGCTGTTCCCAGTTGAGATCTCAGCTCATCCTCATAATGCTTTGCAGTCTTATCATCCTTTTCAATCAAATCCCATTTGTTGACCGTTAGTATGATTCCTTTTCGTCTTCTTACTGCTTCTTGAATAATTTTTTGATCTTGTTTTTCCAAGCCTAGCAATGAGTCAAGCATGATAACTGAAACATCAGATTCCCAAAGAGCACGATAAGTTCTAACGTTTGAATAAAATTCCACACTTTCCTGAATTTTACTTTTACGGCGAAGCCCGGCGGTATCAACAAGCACAATTTCCTTTCCGTAGTACTTTAGAACAGAATCAATACTATCACGAGTTGTTCCGGGAATGTTTGTGACAATACTTCTATCAAAGCCAAGTAATGCATTTGTTAAAGACGATTTACCAACATTTGGTTTTCCGATTATCGCTAGTCTTAATCTTTCATCCGTTTCATAATCAGCTTCGGAAAAATCTAGTTTCTCAATTAATTCATCCAAAAAATCACCGAGATTTCTTCCACTTAATGCTGAGATATCAAATACGTCCTCAAGACCAAAAGCATAGAACTCACTTTTATTAATTCCGCTTTCGGGGCTATCTAATTTGTTTGCCAATACAAAGGAAGGTTTGGATGAAGACCTTAAAAGCTTTGCAATATCATTATCGATAGGCGAAACTCCAAGCTTTCCATCGGTCACAAAGAGAATTGCATCTGCTTCGGTTAATGCAATTTCAACTTGTTCACGTATTGCTGTTTCAAAAAGTTCTTCAGAATCGGGTACGTAACCTCCGGTATCCATAACTCTGAAAACTTTTCCATTCCAATCAGCTTCTCCGTAGATTCGATCGCGCGTAACTCCGCTCATATCGTCAACAATTGCATCCTTTGATTTTGTTAAACGATTGAACAATGTGGATTTACCTACATTCGGTCTGCCAACAATTACAACTAGCGGTGTTTTCATAATCCTAATCTATGGATAAGCTGTGAAGTTTAAAAGTTAATTCGAAGCGATAATTCAGGATAATATTCGGTATGAAAACCGATTTGTTCTCGCTTGATGTTTAATTGTGATTCAAGTCTTCTATTATAAGCACCGGTTGCAAAGGCTGCTTCAACCGCACTTAAAATATGGTTTGTTACAATTCCAATAACCGCCCATTTTGCAACGTTATAATAATCGTTAGCAAGACCGCGTTGTTCGGAATAATAGAGAAAATTATTGGTTAGAGGATCACCATAATCATACGGGTCATTTGGATCTTCTGTAAAATCAACCCAGCCGGCATTGAACTGTTGATATTTCCCAATCATTTCGTAATACTGCTGATCACCTTGTCTCGGTAAACGATGTGAGTACCATTTACCAATCGCGCTTTCCAATCGATTTAATTCAGACCAGTTAAGATTTCCTTGATTATCAAAGAGATTAAACTCGGTTGGATCAACTAATGAATTAATTCTATTAGCATTATCCAAAGTCCATTGTGCATATTGTTTCACATTCCAATTTTGATCGGCATAATTCTCATAAAAATCCGTTTGGTCATCACCTTTTCCATCATAGATCACACCCAATGTGATGGCAGCTGCTTCAACGGCTAGAAATATTGCAGACTTCCAATAGTCGCCATTATAAAATTGACCGGAACCGGGTAATGCAATTGACATCAGTGCTGATAGGAAAGCAGATTTCTTGTGCTGATTATAAACTTCTTCTTGATCTAATTCAGGCTGTTGTTGAGAATAAATATTTTTTGAATCAATTCTTATATCGCCTGTGAATAAAAATTCGTTTTCGACTTGAGCAAAAATTGCTGAACTAATTAATATTATTAACAAGATTTTTTTCATTTTCAAATTTACTCCTTTATATACTGAAGTCGAATAATAGTCCGCCGTAAAATTGCCATTCTTTACCATATGAAATATCTTCGTTCAAAATACGAGTAGTAAATTGATCAAAAGAATAAGCTGCGTTAAAAAAGATACTTGTCGGGAAAAGATAGAATGAATTCATTTTAATTCTTACCTCAAAGCCGGCACCCTTCTTAAATGTATCGAACGAAGGTATATCACCGTTCCAAGCATTTCCAATATCACCATGAACCGCCAAGTAAATTTTATCGATGTAAAGATGCCCTATTCTCGTATCAATATTTCTGAATAATGGAAATCTGTAAGTTACGTTTAACCAAGCAACTTCATTTCCGCTAAGAGCATAAAAGGGATATGCACGCATACCGGTTAACCCACCTAAATAAAAATCGAAGAAATCCGGAACGGCCGGACCGACTATAGTACCGGTTCTCAATCTAGCTGATAATGTATGATTTTTAAATGTTTCGATATGTTCTCTATAATTTAATTCGAGTCTATGAAACGTGTAATCATTATAAAGCGGTTTTAAAACTCCGTCATCGATTTCATATTGTCCTTCGTCATTGTATCGATTCATTTCATAGTTGTATTGAATATCCACTTCTCTTCCGACAGGATTAATATCATTATCGATCGTAGGAATCTTTGAATCAAAACGAAGCTTAAATTGGAAATTACTTCCAATGAAATATTTGTCATTGGTTGTCGGGTATAGGATTGACGTGTTGGGAAAAATGAAACTACCAAGTGTCGCGGTATATTGACTAAAGATATATCTGAATTCAAAATCATTTATACTTTTAAATATTTTATGCTTAACAACAAAATCAACCTCAAAGAGATTGTAAGTTACATCGGTTGCTACTGTATTATTAGCAGCATCCAGGGAATCGAAAACAAGATCAACATTTGCTTCTCTGCTTATAGAATAAAGTTCAACTGAAAGCTCAGGCTTTAATCCTAGATTATATATTAACGGAAGTTTATCTCTGTAATCAAAAATTAAAAACAAATCGCGTTCTAATCTTTTATTAATCGAGCCGCCGGCAAAGAAACCGAAACGGTTTAAAATATCATTAGACGAAATGTAAACACCCGGTTTAATTCTATCTGTCAAATCATTCGATGTATTATAGTTATCATAACGAATAAAAGGATAGAATGACAAATTAGTAAAAGATCCCGTGTAACTTTTAGAATCATATTTTTTTATATCGTAATCGTTAAAGTTCTTCAATCGATCAACATTGGTAATTATTGCTGATTCATCAGGTTTCGAAATATCGAGCGGCAGGTTGCCTATCCAACTATACTGTTTTAATTCATCAACTTTAGTTTGTTCATCTTTACCTAGATAAAATATTTTATAACCGGAAGAATTGTAACCTGAATAAACAATATCCCCATCCGGATTAACCGAAGGCATAAAAGCGCCACCGGTAACATTTGAGATTCTTTTTCGTTCACCGGAGACTTTATCAAGTTTGTATAGATTGAAAATTCCGGTCTCATCAGAAGCATAAATCAAATTATTATCTAAATCATATACCGCGTTGCGTTCATCTTTTTCGGTTTGAACAAGAAACTCGAAGTCGGTACCGTCAATATTAACTTTAGCTATATCTCTCCCGTGATGATAAGAATAATCAAAAATGATATGAGAGTTATCGTTTGAGAATTTTGGATTATAAACTTGCTCACCATTTTTGAAGTTTGTTAATCTCAGGTAATTTTTACCATCAATGTCGCAGATTGCAAGATTAGTCGTTCCGTCACGCTGAATTAGAAATGCAATCTTTTTGCCGTCATTAGATACTGATGGATTGTTAGCACGCCATCCATATGTTAGTCTTTTTTCATCTTCTTCATCAATGTCGTAAATATAAAGATCGTGCACTTCCACGGAGTTATCATTATCATCATCCAACTTTGCGTAAACAATTTTATTGCTTCCGGGTATTAGACCTATTGTGGAACGAATTCCCGATTCAATTAATTTTTCTTCTTTTGTCTCAAGATTATATTCAAATATCGATGAAAGAGAAAAATAGTCGGCGTTCTTATTTGATATATAAATTATTCGTTTTCCATCTTCAGTGAATATTGGATAAAAATTTCCGAAACCTTCATCACGAATTATATCTCCGGTAACCAAATTTGATTTAACTTCACTAGTTCTATTTTCGTAATCTTCTGTTATATAAGATGACCACTCATTATAGATTTCGTTACCATCTTTTCCTAAAACATCTTCAAAAGCAGCATCAATAGTAAAGTTGAATGTTTTACCAAGCGTGTTAGATATTTCTCTAAGTTTATCTTCACCATATTTCTGTGAGATATATCTTGTCAAAGCAAAACCGGAATTATAAACCGATTCATTACCTAAACTTGTTTTGTTGAATACACCCATTTGATTCCAGGTGAGCATTTTTCCATCAAGTGCATAGGAACGAAGGATCATATCCCGATGAGTATCCCAATTATCGTAATCAAATTCGGTACGCATATATTGCGCTGTACCTTCTGCAAACCATGCCGGGATATTTATTGTTGGAATTGGATAGGAGGCAATGAAGTTTGGATAGCCATAAAGTATATCGGGTCGACGTTTATCTTCATAATTTAGAAATTGTAAATAAACAGCAGGCAAATTTCTGGTTAGTTTCATCGATGCTTGGATTTGAACTAAATGAGTAAACTCATGAGAAATAACGTTTCGCAGCCAATTGTGTGTTCCGCGTAAATCGAAGTCTAATGATGAAGCCCAAATTTCAATTTTGTTATCAAAAAAATATGTAGCACCGTTTGCGTAATCATCTATATCTTTTATTACAAAATGAACTCTATCAGGTTCATATCTGTAGAGTTTACAAATCGGATCCCAAACATCTTCCATAATTTGAGTTACAACTCTTGCTGTTCGTTCAGCTTCGGGATGATAATGTACCGATATATTTTCGGTCTCAATAGTTAACCATTCGTAATCAGGTTCGTATTCGTTGTATTGTGCATTCAATGTTATTGCGGCAATTATCAAAGGCAAAATAATTCTGGAAATTTTCTTCATTAATTTAATGTATCCTACAGTTTGAAAATATGAATGTAAGTTTACTTTATAACAGCAATCTTAATAAGTTTGTTATCCGATTTTCCAAAAACACTCTCTACATTGAGATGAGCAAGGTAAACACCGCTTTGAATATTTTGAACATTCCAAGTTAATTCGTTGTCCATTCCACCTGTTGCATTTCCGTTTAATTCAGCAACAAAGTCACCTGCTAAATCAAATATTTTAACAACTACGCTGGAGTTTTCTTTAACAAAGAATCTAATTTTAGTCTCATCTCCATACACCGGATTAGGCCAGTTGTATGCTTTGTCTTTCGGGAAAAATTCGTCAATAACATTTCCTTGACTTGAAGCTTCCATAAAAGCGTTATTGTATTTATTTGCATATTTACTTGTCCATCCATTGACTTCAGAAATATTTTCAATTCCCCAAACGATTAATTCCTTATCCTCATTAATCAATGTTAAACGAGCACCGTTGCTGTTAAAAATAACCGGATGAACTATACTTCTTGAACCGGAAGAAACCGGGAATCCGGTAATAACATTTCCCTTTTCGCCATCGACTGCATAAATCAATCCGTTTTCATCAAAGCTTATCACATCATAAAATTCATTATTATTTAATTTTATTGAGAGATTATGATCACCGAAGAGAATTTCATTTCTGTTATTTACTTCTGTTGGGAAGTAATCAGCATTATATCCACTAAGGTTTCTTGCATCAATTAAGTTCCCATGAGAGAAAGCAAAATATAGTTGTCTGTCATTTTTTAAATCAGTTAATAAAAAGTCATTAATTGATTCAGTACTTTTAACTTCAATATTGGTTGCACTTGCACTTAACGGAAGAATCGAAAAGTTGTTCGACTCATCCATTAACACTACTTTACTGGAAACAATATCATCAGCAACATATTGAGATGCAGAAAGTTTCTTAAGTGGATTACTAAATATTTTTGCTTGATTTTCTACCGAATTCCAATATTGATTGCCGGCAATTGCAAATACAACTTGCTGGTGAGGATTATAAACTATTTGAGTGATAGCGACATTGTTGAACGCATTGTATGCCCCAACTGGGGTAAATTTCACTCTTGCCCTTTCATTGAAATTATACTTAAAGATATTACCATTCTCACCACCGAGGTACACATCAAAAGTAGCTCCGTTTTCAGCGACAACAATTGGTGAGGTGATATTTTCCGAAATTGTTGTTTCATATAGAGAATGTGCGATAACATTTTGTCCGGTAAATGAAATGATGTTTAATGTACTATTGAATGAACCAACAATATAGGTCCGACCATCTTTATTAAAAACCGATGGCATTACATCACTTATTCCGGATATTGTATGAAGCAATTCAATTTCACTATCATATATGTGTAAATCATTCCCGGCTTGAACTGCGAGTACTTCGTTTAATCCAAATACATTTTTGATTTCTGCATCAATGTTTAATTTTTTCTGCGCTAGTTTAGATAAAGCACTATTCTTGAAACTCACTTTGAATGACATTTCATTTCCAATGGTAGAGATATCGCTTATATCAACAAGTGAATTTGCTCCTAGATTAGAAACTGCAGTCGGTTTTGTATTTGCATTAAATTTATTCTCGTAAAACTCGGAAGGATTTCCGCTATACCAAGTATCTTGTTTAGTACCTTCGCCTATAACAGTCTCACCAAAAATATTTAAAAACTCTTCACCGATATCAAATATACCATCTGCTTCAACAACTCTTACACCTAATCTATCTCTATTATTATTTATGGTATTTGATTCAAGGTTCTCTCTTATTACTTGTTCATCAATATGCCAAATGATAAAGCCGATATCTTCAAAAGGATCATCGAAAGTTTGAGTTTCTACAAAACCCGGGACAGCCCAATCAAATTCATCAACATCGGTTATAACACCAATCAAAGTATCAGCGCCAAACGGAGAAAAACTAATTTCATCTTTTGAAAATGTTATTGTGTTGATTGAGTTACCGACTTTGTAAGTGATTATTGCACCGTCCTTGTTTGCATCACGTTTTCTGTTTTCGATCAAATAATATTCATTCGAATTGATTGGTATTTTCAAAATCGTATTATCTCCGGGGTTTGCAACTTGAGGAGCAACTAAGCTGATAGTTTGATCATTTAAAGAAATTTCGGTTGGTTCTGCCCAGCCAAGGTAGATTTTTTCCCAAGCTGATGGCTCGGGTGGAAATAATCCGCTATAAGCGAATAATGCCTGACCATCCATTAATCCAAATCTTCCAATTGCACTAGTACCGGTTTCGGTGTTGAATAAATCAGGTAATCCCAAATATGAAGCAACAGTTCCCACAATCAAACCGTTTATCGAAAACTCTTGCAGATAAACTTCACCGAAACTTTCAATCTCTCTACTTTCCGTTGAAGGAAGAATTGCTGTATTGTTAATTAAAAAATTACCGTTGTTTACAGAGAATCCTTCAAAAGTAGAGCCGTAAATTTCTTTAAGAGATTTTTCACTCAAATAAACCGAAGGTAAATCTCGTTCCAAACCAATACTTCCAGGAGTAGGGATTTCTCTTCCGACACCCGCGTGAAATATTGTAAATAGATCATATTCACTAAAATCAATTTGAAAAGATTGATCGGCGATCGCCCAAACCTCTTCTGCGAATGACCCAAGAGGAGTTAAATCATTAGTTCTGGGAAGAGGTGAATATTCCCTCATTATTTTAGAAACAGTTACAATATTCGGCAATACAGTGAAATCTAATTTTAATCTTTCATCTGACACTTTCGTAAAATAATTTCTTGCAAATTCTAAATGACTACTAAAGTAATTTGCATCATGAGGAAGCGGATCTAATATTGTATTACCATAATCCTTTGAATAAATTGAACCAAACTTCCCGTTTCCAAATGTGTTTCCATCATTATCCTGTTGGAATTCAACCATCACTGCAAGAATCTTAAGTGTATCTTGCGAATTCAATTTTAAAGGTTCGCTTCTTGGATTTGGATTTAGCTTAAAATTAATTTGGGCACTTAACATGCCCAAACCAAACAAACTTAACAGAAAAAGAGAGAGAATATTTTTCATAATTTATTATATCCCGCGAGGAAATCCTTTTGTTTGTGAAGGAGTTGAACCCCAGCCTATGAGGAGTGTAAATCTAAGCGTATCTGATAAAGGATGGTTTTCACCATCTTGGAACATGTCTGTTGTTATATAACTGAAATCAAAACCGTACATATCATAACGGATACCGGCACCGAGAGTGACAAATTTTCTATTACCGTAAGAAGGGTCTTCATAGAAGAAACCGGCTCGTAGCGCAAACATGAAATCTTCAGGTTTACCATACCAATATTCTAATCCCATGGAAGTTACAATATCTCTTAATTCTTCACTCAACGGTTGATCAGCCCAAGCTGTAAAAACTGCTTCGTAGAATTCGGCTTTTGTCTCACCGCTATCTACTCTATTTACTAAAAGTTTGCTAAAATCTAATGTGTAGGTCAATGAGTTATAATCATCTTCAAAAATACGAACAGCAAAACCAAGTCTAAAGTTTGTTGGAATAGGATCAGATTGAGCTTGATCGATATAAGTAATTTTTGGTCCAAGGTTACTTAAATTGGCACCAATTGAGAGCCTATTACTCATGTCACCAATCAAAGGAATATCTAATTCGGAAGGTCGCCACATTGCGGCTAAGTCAAAACTGACAGAAGTTGCAACACCGCTCCCCTGTTCATTTTCGGTCGGTTGATCGGAAAGTCTACTATGAATGATTCTGAAGTTAAAACCAACACCCCAATCTTGACTCAATTTTGTCGCATAACCGAGTGTTAATGCAGCATCAAATGATCGGAAAGTGCCAATAGGATCAGGTGAACTTGATGATGTTCGAACGAATTCACCAAAGTTCATGTAGGTGATACTGGCAGTAACACTACCGCCTATATCTTCAATAAATTGTCTGTAAGTTAAGTAATCATAAAATAGATCTAAATTGAATTGCGGCAGCCAATTACTGTGTGTAATACTAACTTCTGAACCGGTTAGAAATGCTATACCTGCCGGATTCCAGAATATGGCTGCTGAGTTATCCGCCAAACCGGAACCGGATTCACCAATACCGCCTGCTCTTGAATCAGGAGCTAGTAATAAAAACGGAACTGCTGCTTCACCTTGAGCATACGATCTATTCATTACTCCGAAAAATGTCATCATTATTATAAATGTTAACAAGATCTTTTTCATCTTGATATACCTCCAATAAGGGTTAATAAAAAATTCTACCTGATTACTGCTAATTTACCTAAAACTGTTTCTCTAAATTCACCGTCTGTTGATTCTACAATTAATTTGTACAAATATGTTCCGTTTGCAAGTTCATCCCCGTCTTGATCTCTTCCATCCCAAGGAATTCTTACAAACTTGTCGAGTATGCTGAATTGTTCAATTTCTCTTATTAATCTTCCTGCAATTGTATAAACTTTTATTTTTACGTTCAATGCTTTGTTCAAGTTTTGCTGGAAGGTAAATGTTGTATTCGAAGCAAATGGATTTGGATAATTAACAACTTCACGCAAAGTAAGATTATTACTATTTACAACCGAGAAATATGTTTCTTCCGAAGATAAATTATTAAAAACATCCCATGCTTTGATTCTTATCTTATAATCGCCTTCCTCAAAATTAGAAAATTTGTAATTGACAATACCAGATTTACCACCGGCATCCAAATCACCGACAAAGCTGGTAGTCAAATCAATCGGGTTGTCATCATCATCATTTAGTATTGCTTCCAGATTATGACCAACACCGGAACCGGTTGTATTGATTCCCGTTTCATCTTCCAATTTTGCCAGTAGCGTAAAATTGGAGTTAACCAAATAAGAGCTTTCAAATGCAAGATCATCAAAGTAAATCTCTATAGCAGGTCCTTTCCCATCATTCACAGAAGATGTATCCGTACCACCAACAATAACACTATCGGTGTAACCAACACCGTCGCTATTATTATTAAAGGCATAAGCAACTACTTTCCCATTTGCGTTTTGGTATGAAATATCTTTGGGGACAGTAAAATTTGCATCAAATGAACCGTTTGAAACTGTAACTCGCCCTCTAAATAAGAGACCGCCTTGCTGAGTTATGGTATAGTTCATTTCTTTTAATTCCATAGTTCTATTTGCATCGAAAACGGATATAATTGCTTCACCGTTAAAATTGCTTTTACTGCCGTCGAGGTTTAAAAATGATCCATTTACATTAACATTACCAAGTGCACTTATTTGAACTGCAACACTTAAATCCGAATCATTAATTTTATCAATACTAATTGGATTTTCTGGTTGGTTTAATCTGAGTGCAGGATCGGCAAATAA
>QZJX01000074.1 GCA_003599395.1 Ignavibacteriales bacterium
ATTACTAATATTATTACTTAGTTTAGAATGGTTCGTTAGGAAAAAGGAAGGTATGTTATAAATAAACGGAGATCAAGAATGACATTTATCGAGATTACTGAAAGTGAGATTCTCAACATTAACACAATTGATACCCAACACATTAAGATTGTAGAATTACTTAACAAACTTCATGATCAACTTGGCGCAAAATTCGAGGAAGAATCCAAGAGACTACTAATTGAATTAAAGGATACCTTGCGTGAACACTTCGACACCGAGGAAGATTTAATGAAAGAGCACAAGTATGTAAATTACTTTTCTCACAAACTAGAACATGACAGATTCTTCAACAAAGTAAAAAGTTACATCACTGAGGTCGATCGAGGGAAAATCAAACTAGATCTAGAATTTTTAAAAAGTGCTAAACGATGGTTCTTCAATCACTTTACCCTTAACGATAAAAAATGCGCAGAATTTTTATTATCAAAAGGAGTTACTCATTAAGTGTATCTATTGCATTACGCAAATAACCTTATTGATTTTTTTCTTCCACGTTTTTGTCTCCATTGCAACATAAGATTAAATTCAACCGAGAGGGTTGTCTGTCCTGAATGTTATGCCGGTATTCAACTTATGCCTAACGAAAGGTTAGAATATGAATACTCCAATAAGTTTGCCGATGAAAAAATTATTAATGGGGTTTTTTCTCCATTCGTTTTCCAACCGGAAGGCAGCTTGCAAACTCTTTTACATGAACTCAAGTACAAATCCCGTTTTAGAATTGGAAATTTTTTAGGCAAAATACTTGCAGAATTTGGAGAACATAGGATAAAAAAGTGGAATATTGATATTATAATTCCAATGCCGCTTCATAAAATTAAAAAAGCCGAAAGAGGTTATAATCAATCGGAGCATATAGCAAAATCAGTTGGGCGAATATTAACTATTCCAGTGCAGTCTAATTTAGTTAAACGTATTAGATTTACACAATCACAAACAAAGTTGAGCATTGCTGAGAGAAAATTAAATATGTCCGGTGCTTTCAAAGTTAAAAAACCAAGAGCAATCGAAGGCAAAAATATTTTAATTATAGACGATGTAATAACAACTGGGGCAAGTGTAATTGAACTAGGGCGGGAACTAAAACGCGAAGAAGCAATGAATATTTATGCCGCTTCAATTGCGTTTACTGATTAATGAAGACTTACATTTTTTCCGGCGCGGAAATTCCAATTATAGTTAATCCGTTTTTCATAACCATTCTCACCGCTTCAATCAATGCGATTCTGGCTTGAGCAATTTCTTTTTCTGAACCGATTATTCGACATTCCGTGTAAAATTTATGGAAGGAGGCAGCTAAATTTTCAAGATAATTTGCAAGTTTATTCGGTTCGCAATTCTCTGCTGCAAAAATTATTTCATCGGAGAAATGATGAAGCTGCTTTATCAAGTTAATTTCTTCCGGCTTTGTTAATTTATGTAGCTTAGATAAATCAGTATTAAGACCTTGTTCTTCTGTCATCCTTAAAATTGAACAAATTCTTGCATGTGCATATTGTAAATAAAATACAGGATTTTCATCAGATTGTTTCTTTGCAATATCTAAATCAAAGTTAAGATGTGTATTAACACCACGCATTAAAAAGAAATATCTTACAACATCGGCACCTACATCATCCATCAATTCATCAAGCGTTACAAAGTTAGCTTTACGCGTTGACATTTTAACTGCTTCACCACCTTTGGTAATTGTAACGAATTGATGAATAACAACTTTAATTTTGCTTTCATCATACCCAAGTGCTTTTACTCCGGCAATGACATCTGGATAAGTTGCATTATGATCGGAACCAAATAGATCTACAATAAAGTCATAACCTCTCTCAAACTTAGTTGTGTGATAAGCAATATCCGGCAATCTATAAGTTGGTTCTCCGGTTGATTTGACCATCACTTTATCATCTTCGCGGCCAAGTTTACTAAGTTTCAACCATAAAGCACCGTCTTTTTCGTATGTTAGATTTTTCTCTGAGAATATTTTTTTAACTTCTTCAATTTTCCCATTTTCATATAAATCATTTTCGTTATAGAAATTTGCCATAATAATGCCGAGTCTTTCTAAGGTCATCTTTATTTCAGCAAAGATCTCATCTTCAGCGCGTTTCTTAAAAAAATCAATTTCAAAGTTACGACACTTTGCACCATGCTCATTAATTACACGTTTTGCTATGTCTATTATGTATTCACCTTGATAATAATCCTCCGGAAAATCGATTATATCACCAAGTAATTCCAAACAACGTAATCTTAACGAATCACCAAGAACCCGCATTTGTCTGCCGGCATTATTAAAATAGTATTCTCGATCAACTTCATAACCAATAGCTTCAAGCAGATTCGCAATCGTATCCCCAATCACCGCATTTCTTCCATGCCCCACCGTAAGAGGTCCGGTTGGATTAGCTGAAACAAATTCCACCATTGCTTTCTTACCATGATACTTTTTTGATTTTCCGAATTCATTTTTTTTAACGGAAATATCTTTAACAATAGTTAAAAGAAAATTATGATTGAAATAAAAATTTATAAATCCGGGACCGGCAATTTCAATTTTATCTAAATAGTTTTTCGAATCATTCAAAGAATCAATTATCTCTTGAGCAATCTGGCGGGGATTTTTCTTCAATTCTTTAGTTAATATCATAGCAATGTTTGTAGATAACTCACCATGATCAAGGTTCGCCGGAACACTTAACTGAATTTCTTTAGCAGCTAGATATTCTAACTCTTGTGAGGCAGTTTCAAACAACTGTAGAATATAATCTTTCAATCATAACTCCTTTAATCTTCGTCTTCAATTTCAATAACTTTTGCATCACCCCAAAGTTTCTCTAGATTATAAAAATCTCTAGCTTCAGTTTTAAAGATGTGTACAACAACATCAAAGTAATCTAACAAAACCCAATTTAATGCTTCATAACCTTCACGATGATAAGTTTTTATACCACGATCACGCAGTTCTTTTTCTATTGCATCTGAGATTGCTTTTACTTGTGTATCCGATGAAGCCGAACATATAACAAAATAATCAGCGAATGCGGATAATTTTTTGAGATCAAGAATCTTTATACTGAACCCTTTTTTAGTGAGTATGATGTCTGCTATTTCTTTTGCAAATTGTAATGAATCCAAACGTACCTCATTTTAATGGTGATAGTTTATAGTAATCTGAACCAATAATTACCGAGACATCTAAAAAATAATCTTCATTTATCTGTGTAATAATATTACTTTCATTTACACCGAGAGATTTAGCTATCTCCTTTGTGTTGGCGGCGTTTCCCATTCGATCAATTATCATAGTTTTTTCAATATCAAATTGAATATAGTTGCCTTTATTTACTACATCGAATCCTCTATCCCGCAAGTAGTCAGTAAATCTATCTGCAAGCCCCGAAACACCACAACCATTTAATACTTCTACCTGAATAATTTCTGAGGGAGTTAAATTATTCCCTTGTGATACCGGCTCCGTGCCCACTTCCAGTTTCAATTTTAGGAAAATTGAATAACTCAGATAAATAACAACGACTAAAAGGACAAAAATAATAATATTGAGAAGTAGGTTTTGCGTAGATGTCCTCAAATCCACATCATTAGTACTCTTTTTTATTTTTGTTCTTCTTTTAATCAATTTATCACATCTGAATAGATAAAAAAATAACCGAGCAATTGCCCGGTTATCAAATTTAACAAAAATAGAATTTATTTACTTAGTATTGTTAACCTTATAGGAATTTAATTCTCTGTCAAATGACGGGGTCATGAAATAATATGGACTGTAATAATTGTTATAATAGGCTCCGGGTCCTTGTCTTATCTCTAATGAAATTTGTGTGTTTTTCGAAGGTTTATAACTGACGGCAGCGCGTGATAAGTAAATTCCGTTAATATTATTTGTAAATCCATCACCTAATGTATTGTAAGGAGAATTGACAATACTAGCGTCAACTTGGAAGTTAAGGTTATCACTAAAATCATATCTTAAGCTGTTTGTGTAAACACCGAGCGCAATGGCTTGTCCGGAAAAAGCAGAGTAGGACATACTTACCGAATGATTCATCGAAAATTTATCGGGATCAATAAAACCGAAAATATTGTTAGACAAATCAGGATTAATGAATCCCTCTTTAATACTTACTTGATTATTGAGATCTTCCTTAAATTGTGCATCGACAGGAATAAAAAGCACAAGTATTAAAAAAGATAATAGTATTTTTTTCATCGATAAAACCCCTTTCAATTCTCTTTTCAACACAAAAATTCTGAAAAAGTTTCAGAGATATATTGATAAACAGCTTAAAAATATAAGAATTCCGAGATAAATCAAGAGAAAACGCTTCACTTTTACTTTAATTCTACAATCATCTCAATTTCAACGGGAGCATTAAGCGGTAAAGCCGTAACACCTACAGCACTTCTAACGTGTTTGCCATTCTCTCCGAAAATTTCAACTAATAAATCCGATGCACCATTTGCAACTTTCGGTTGATCTACAAAACCATCCTCACTAGCAACAAAAACCGTAAGTTTAACAATTCTCTTAATTTTGTTAAGATCACCAATTGCTTTTTTTACCGCACCTAAACAATTAATTGCGCAGGTCTTTGCTGCTTCTTGGGCATCTGCCATACTAATATCTCTTCCAACCAACCCTGCATTTTTAAGTTTACCATTAATAAGCGGAACTTGTCCAGCAGTGTAAACTAAGTTTCCGACAATTGTCGACGGAATATAAGATGCCAATGGCATAGGAGCCTCAGGGATTTCGATTCCTAAGTCTTTTAATTTTTCTTCAAGCATTTTTTCTCCAAAATTGATTAGATAAAATTACAAAAAGTAGATGAATTTCTTTTAGTTAATTTGTTAATTCATACAAACAGTATTAATTTCGATCACAAAAATCGAGGAATTATGACCGGAGAAAAGTTCGAAAAATTGGTTGATGTGATGAAACGACTAAGAAATGAATGTCCTTGGGACAAAGAACAAACCCATGATTCAATTAAAGCAGCCACATTGGAAGAAACCCACGAATTGATTGAAGCTATTGATCTAAAAGATTTTGACGAGATGCGTGGTGAGCTTGGCGATATTCTTTTGCACATTGTTTTTCACGCACAGATGGCAAGTGAGACTAACAAATTTAATATCGATGACGTAATTGACGGAATTACTGAAAAACTCATTAGACGACATCCTCACGTTTTTGGAGGGACGAAAGTTAAGGATAATGACGAAATAATGTACAACTGGGAAAAGATTAAATTAGAGGAAGGAAGAGATTCAGTATTGGAGGGAGTACCAAAAGCTTTACCCCAATTACATAGAGCATTCAGATTACAAGAGAAAGCTTCAAAAGTTGGCTTCGACTGGCACGAAAAGCAAAGCGTCTGGGAAAAAGTAAAAGAAGAAATTAATGAGTTCGAGGATGTTTCGAAGAGTGATAATCATGCTAAAATTGAAGAAGAACTAGGTGATCTCTTATTCTCAATTGTGAATTATACACGGTTCATCGGTATTAATCCGGAAAACGCTCTTCGTGTAACAAACGAAAAATTTATTAAGCGATTCAGTTATATTGAAAAAAAATTAGCCGAATCGGGAATAAAAATAACGGATTCAAATCTTGAGCAAATGGATAAGTTTTGGGAAGAAAGTAAAAAAGTTATTTAACCATGGTTATTTTTATTACCGTTACCAAATTTTTCATAAGCGTTGATAATATCTTTAACTAGTTTATGACGAACTACATCTTTCTTTTCGAAGTAAATAAAATCAACACCATCAACATTTTTAAGAATTTGCTGAACTTGTATTAATCCGCTTGCACTAGAACTTGGTAAATCAATTTGAGTTATATCACCCGTTATTATTGCTTTTGAATTTGGACCCAGACGAGTTAAAAACATTTTCATTTGTACAGCGGTAGCATTCTGTGCTTCATCAAGAATTACGTAGGCGTAGTTTAGTGTTCTACCTCGCATGTATGCTAAAGGGACTATTTCAATCACACCTTTTTCTAAATAACCTCTTAATTGTTCTGCCGGAAGCATTTCCTGTAAAGCATCCAGTAACGGACGGAGATAAGGATCAATTTTTTCTTTTAAGTCGCCCGGAAGAAAACCTAAACTTTCACCAGCTTCAACCGCAGGTCTTGCCAATACAATTTTTTGTACTATTCCTTTTTTAAGTGCGGAGACAGCAAAGGCAACAGCCAAATAAGTTTTACCGGTTCCGGCCGGTCCTATAGCAAAGCAAATATCATTTTTACCAACACTTTCTGCATAGATTTTTTGTGTGGGAGTTTTTGCCTTAATTACATCGCGTTTAGTATAAAGAATTATATCGTCGTATTCTTTATCACTAATTATTTCTTTTCCTTCAACGGTTAAATTCAGAATTGTGGTAACATCTTGCGTGATAAGTTTACCGGTTGTATTGAGGACATAAATCATTTCCTTAAAAATTTTTTCTATCAGTTCAACTTCTTCTTGAACACCTTTTATGTAAACATTATCACCGCGAACAGTGATAGTAGAGCTAAATCGATCTTCTAACGGTTGCAGGTTCGCGTCATTAAACCCAAGTAAAGCTTGCTGATTAACAGAATCGATGTTTAATATTTTTTCTAACTGCAGAAAAACCTCCGATTAAATAAGAAAAGCCCTTCTCACAAAAATATGAAAAGGGCTAATTAAAATTAAGCTATTAAAACTAAGAAACTAGTTTGTTGATTGTGATTGAACCGGTGGAGCTGGTTTATAGTTTCTTTTAATTTTATCATATTTTGCTTTTTCTTCTTCAGTCAAGTTAGGAATCTTGAAAATTTGTTTTGGATAAATCAAATCAGGATTCTTAATTTGATCTCTATTTGCTTGATAAATTTTTGGCCAAGCAAATGGGTTATCATAATGTTCTTTCTTTTTAGCGATTCCCCATAAGTGATCACCTTTAACTACAGTATACATAATCTCGGATGGTTTAGCATCCCATGCATCAAGTTTTCTTTGTAATTCATTATGAACTTTTTCATAAAATTCAGGAAGTGCAGAAATTTTATTTGCTTTAAGAGTATTCAATTCCATTTGACGATCTTCTTTAGGAAGTTGTTGACGATTGATTCTTCCTTCAACTGCTTCAACTTCTGATCTGAAAGCATCAACATCAGCTTTTGTTGCGCCAACTAATGCATATAATTCATCACGACAATCTTCCCATGCTTGCATACCTTCGAGTGTGGCTCTTAATGAATTTACATCATTTTGAAGAGCTGTTAATTCTGAAGTAAGAGAAGCTTTTCTTTCTGTTAAACGGTTAATTTCATTTTGCCATTCTTCTGAGGTCATCTCTTGAGCAAACAAATTAACATTAGCCAACAGAAGAAGAGCAACTAAGCCAGCTAAATATTTTTGAATTTTCATTTAAATCCTCCAATTATTTATTAAACTTTTCTTTTTAATTACATTCCCATTTTTTCTAAATTATTTTTTGTTTGCTCTTTGTCTTTTGCGCATTGATCAAGCTTAGCATTCAATTCTGCAATTTCTCTTTCCAATTTTGATTTTTCATTTTTCAGATCTTGTGTTTCACTTTCAAGAGCTGATACTTCTTGTCTAAGTGCTTGAAGTTCCGCCATTTGCTCTTCGCTAACACCGCTACAACCGGCAAAACCGATCATTCCAGCAACCATCAATACAGCGATTGATAAATTGAGGACTTTTTTAAGTCTAACCATGTTTTCCTCCTAATTGATAAATTATTTGTTATGATTTTGCGTATCGAGAAATATAATAAAAAAATTATTAGAGTGTTTGAAAATCGTAAATAAACATCATAAAATTCGTTTTTCGACAAAGCTTATGTAAGAATTTCCAGCTATAATTATATGATCAAATATTTGAATTTCTAATACTTTACCAGCCTCAGAAATTTTGCGTGTTATACTTATATCCTCTTGGCTCGGTTCCGGGTTTCCACTGGGGTGGTTATGCATTAATATGATATTTGCGGAGTTATTAGCTAATGCTGTTTTAAATATTTCTCGAGGTGCAACTAAGCTTGCATTAAGAGTTCCTACAAAAAGTAATTCGTGCTTAATGATTCTATTTGAAGACGATAAGCATACTACATAAAATTTTTCTTGTAGTTCATCTCTAAGCAAAGGTATGTAAAGTTCTGCTATTTCTTTGGGTGATGTTATTTTTTTGTTCGAATACCATTTACTTTCAAATTCAATTCTTCTAACAAGCTCGAAAGCTGCTACTAATGCAGCTGCTTTATCTTTACCGATACCTTTTATTTGTGTTAACTCTTCAACAGATTTTGATGCCAATACAGAAACATTTCCAAATTCTTTAAGCAATTTTTGAGCTACTACAATAACAGATTCATTTTTTGAACCGGTTCGTAAAAGTATAGCTAAAAGTTCTGCATCACTTAAATTTTGCGCACCTCGTAAAATCAATTTCTCTCTAGGACGATCATCTAATGGTAGATCTTTAACTTTCATACTAAATACCATCAAAATAATTTTTATTGCAAGCAGGTATTCCCTTTTGAGCTAATTCATTAGTTGAATCCAACTTTAATGCCTCGTCAAAATAATATTTTGCACTATCAAAATCTTCCAGATTTAAGCATGTCAATCCTAAAATAGCGAAAATTTCAGAGTTTGATTTATCTATTTCTATGACTAGTTCAAACTGTTTTTTAGCATTTTTAAAATCGCCAAGTTTAAAAAATATTCTACCGCTCCATTCTATTGCATCTAGATCAAGTGGATTTAATTCAATACTGATTTTAATTTTTTCTAATGCGTGATAATACATCTCATTTAGATAATAAACCTTCGCAAAAGTAGTATAGGTTTCGGAATTACCATTATCGAACTTAATTGAGCTGTTAAGATTTTGAATAGCTTCATCAAGCTCACTTTTTTCAATATTACATTTTGCTTTATAGAGATAAGCATCAGGCAGTATTTCTGAATTTTTATTATTGTTGATGAACTCTGTGAAATTAATTAAAGCTACTTCGAAGTCATTTAGGTAGAAGTTTACTAATCCCATTAAAAAACTCTTCTCAGGATGATGCTTGTTTGAAAGTCCCGAAAGTATATCGTGTGCTTCGTTAAATTTTTCATTACGAATCAAGAAATGTGCAAAGTAGGCTCGAATATTTTCATCATCGTCATTTTGTAACAAATAGTTATTAAGAATTTTTGATGCAGAATCTATCTGCCCTTGTAAATCATAAATTTCTACAAGTTTGATGACAGCCTTTCGGCTATATTCCGGAACTACTAGGAGAGATTGTAAAACTTGAATTGCATGTAAATACTTATTTTCTTGAATGAGTTGATCTGCTTGATTGAATTTTATTTCAAATTCGTTCATGCTATTCCCATTCTATTGTCGCTGGTGGTTTTGAACTTATATCGTAAACTACTCTATTGATACCTTTAACATTTCTAATAATTTTGTTTGAAATTATTTCAAGTACATCGGGATTAAATCTGTACCAATCTGCAGTCATTCCATCAATTGAAGTTACAGCACGCAATGCGGCAACATTTTCGTAGGTTCTGGAATCTCCCATTACACCTACAGATTGAACTGGGAGTAAAACCACAAACGCTTGCCATATTTCGTTGTAGATTCCTGTTTCTTTTATGCTGTCAATAAATATTTGATCGGCTTCTCTTAAAATATCAAGTCTTTCGCGTGTTACATCACCAAGAACACGCACAGCTAAGCCCGGTCCGGGGAATGGATGACGTTCAATAAATTCATTTGGTAAACCAAGCTCTTTTCCAATGGCTCTAACTTCGTCTTTAAAAAGTTCTCTAAAAGGTTCGATTAATTTTAAATTCATTTTTTCGGGAAGACCACCAACGTTATGATGTGTTTTGATAGTAACAGAAACTCCCTTCACAGGTACTGATTCTATAACATCGGGGTACAATGTACCTTGCACTAAGAACTGAACGTCATCAAATTTTTTAGCTTCACTTTCAAATACTTCGATAAACGTGTTACCAATTATTTTTCTTTTTTTCTCGGGATCGGAAACACCGTGTAATCTTTGTAAGAATAAAGCTTCGGCATCTACTGAAACTATATGCATCTTATATTTTTCGTTAAACATTTTAATGATTGCGGCACTCTCATTTTTTCGCATCAATCCATTATCAACATGGACACAAATTAAATTATCTCCGATTGCTTCATGCAATAGAACGGAAGCAACTGAGGAGTCAACACCGCCGCTAAGAGCACATATCACTTTTTTATTTCCGACAAACGACTTAATCTCTTCGGTAGTGGATGAAATAAAATGCTGAGATGTCCAATCACCTTTGCTTCTACATATATCAAATAAAAAATTATGTATGATCTGTTTTCCGTCTTCGGTATGAACAACTTCAGGATGAAATTGCACTCCATATATTTTTTTACTCTCATTACCAATTGCACAGATTGGAGAATTTTCAGTTTTAGCAGTTACATGGAAATCACTAGGAAGATTTGTAATGAAATCCCCGTGGCTCATCCAAACAACCGATTTATTTTTCACATCCCTAAATAGTTTTGAGTCTTTTGTAATAAGTATTTCTGCTTTACCATATTCACGTTTATCGGCAGGCTCAACTTTACCACCGAAATTTTTAGCTAATAACTGAAGTCCATAGCAGATACCTAGAATTGGAATATTTAATTCAAAATAATCGGAAGATATTTGTGGAGCGTCTTTATCATACACGCTCATTGGTCCACCGGAAAAGATTATTCCAATTGGGTTAAGTTCCCTAATTCTCTCAATATGAATTGTGTGTGGGTGAATTTCGCAATAAACATTTTGCTCTCTTATTCTGCGAGCTATTAACTGTGTGTATTGTGATCCAAAATCAAGTATGATGATTGTTTCGGTGTGAATCATGTGTATCCTTATACAAAAAAGTCACTCGGCTGAGTGACTTTTATTTTAATTCTTTATATGACTATTCGCCAATTTGAGATTTATAAGCTTCGGCGTCGAGCAGATCATCTAACTGAGCCGGATTAGTAAGTTCAATTTTGATAAGCCAACCTTCACCAAATGGATCAGAATTAACTTTTTGAGGATCATCAGCAAGTGCAGAGTTTATCTCAATCACTTTTCCATCACATGGTGCATAAAGATCACTTACTGTTTTTACTGCTTCAATTGTTCCAAAAGCTTCACCGGAAGCAATTTCAGAAAGATCTTCAGAGATATCAACAAATACAACATCACCAAGTTCTCCTTGTGCGTAATCGGTTACTCCAATAATTCCAACATTGCCGTCAACTTTTATCCATTCATGATCTTTTGTGTACTTTAATTCATTCGGTACCATCATTTAACCTCATCAATTGTTTTAGGTGTTTATCTATAAAGGATGTATCATAATCATTATTTAAAAATTGCTCATTCTTTAGAACTTGAACATGGAATGGAGCTGTAGTTTTTATTCCTTCAATTGTTAATTCTTCGAATGCTCTTAACGCTCTTGAAATTGCATGCGGTCTATCGGTTCCCCATACAATTAATTTACCGAGTAATGAATCATAGTAAGGCGGTATCACATATTCATTATAAACGTGCGAGTCAACACGAATTCCAAATCCGCCTGGAAAATGTAAGTATTCGATTCTGCCGGGTGAAGGTCTGAATCCATTATATGGATCTTCCGCATTAATTCTAAATTCAATACTATGACCGGTTGGATCCCGCGGTTTATCGGCTATTTGTTCACCACCTGCAACTAAGATTTGTTGTTTAATTAAATCAATATTTCGAACCATTTCAGTAACAGGGTGTTCGACTTGGATTCTTGTATTCATCTCGATGAAGTAAAAATTAAGGTGTCTATCGACTAAGAATTCAACTGTTCCCGCTCCTTCATAATTAACCGATTTACAACCTAGAACAGCTGCATCACCCATTTTTTGTCTTACTTCCGGTGTAATGATCGGTGAAGGTGATTCTTCAATTAATTTTTGATGTCTCCTCTGAACAGAACAATCGCGTTCCCCATAATGATATACATTTCCGAATTGATCTCCCATAACTTGAATTTCAACATGACGAGGATTTTCGATAAATTTTTCGACATAAAGTTCGGGATTTCCAAAAGCAGCTTCAGCTTCATTGCTGGCAGTCTGGAACATTTTTTCAAGATTCTCTTCTTCGAGAACAATTCGCATACCTTTACCACCGCCACCAGCGGAAGCTTTAAGCATAACAGGATAACCAATTTCCCTGGCAATTTTTTTAGCTTCTGCAACCGACTTCACCGCACCATCACTACCCGGGACAACGGGAACACCTACTTTTCGCATTGTTTCTTTAGCAAGTGCTTTGTCTCCCATTCTTGTAATCATATCCGGAGAAGGACCGATAAATTTAATTCCGGTTTCGATACAGATTTCAGAAAAGTTAGCATTTTCGGCAAGGAATCCGTAACCGGGATGAATAGCATCGGCGCCGGTTACTTGAGCGGCTGACATGATGTTGGGTATCTTTAAATAACTTTGATTGCTTGGCGGTGGGCCAATGCATACAGCTTCATCGGCAAATACTGTATGAAGAGAATCTCGATCTGCTTCCGAATAAACTGCAACGGTTTTGATTCCGAGTTCTTTGCATGTTCTAATTACTCGAAGAGCTATTTCACCGCGATTAGCAATTAAGATTTTTTTGAACATTGTAGCTCTTTCTTATTGCGATTTAGCTTTTCTCAATTAAGAAAAGGGGTTGATTATATTCTACCGGCGTAGCATTCTCGACCAAAATTTTTACAATTTTACCACTAACATCAGCTTCAATTTCATTCATGAGTTTCATGGCTTCCACAATGCAAAGAACAGAACCGGCAGTAATCATATCCCCCACCTGTGCATACGGATCAGCATCCGGAGCCGGTGCTCGATAAAAAGTACCGACTATTGGAGATTTGATCTCATGTAAATTGCTCGATTCAGTGGATTCCGTCTTTTTAGCATCGGAAGATTTAGATTCTTTTTCTACCGGTACCGGTTGTTGAATTGTTTGCTGAGGCAAAGTATATGTCGGCTGTACACCATAAGAGTTCTTAGATATTTTCACTTTCATTTCACCTTCTTGGAAAGTGAATTCCGTTATCTCACTCTTTTCTACAACACGGATGAGTTTTTTTATTAGATCTAGGTCCATAAGTCCCAACTATTTTGTTTTCACTCTTTCTACGTATTCACCGGTTCGGGTATCAACTTTAAGCATGTCACCAGCATTAACAAATATAGGTACGTTAATTTCAGCACCCGTTTCTAATTTAGCTGGTTTCATTACGTTGGTAGCAGTGTCTCCTCTAAACCCGGGTTCAGTTTCTATAACTTCGAGGTTAACGAAGATAGGAATTTCGGCATTAATAATTTTATCATTGTCATCAAGAAGAAGTTCCACTTCATCACTTTCTTTCAAAAATTTTCTTCCGTCTCCAAATAATTCTTCTTGAACCGTTAATTGCTCATAAGTATCGTTATCCATCAATACAAATCCAGCTGAATCTCTGTATAAAAATTGATATTTACGTCTTTCGACTCTAACAATATCAACACTTTCACCTGATCTAAAAGTATTATCAAGAACTTTGCCTGTTCTTAAATTTTTAAGTGTCGTACGAACAAATGCCCCGCCCTTACCGGGTTTTACGTGTTGAAATTCCGTAATGGTATAAAGATCATTTTTGAACTTAATAATCAACCCATTTCTGAAATCTGATGTATCCGCCATAATCCAATTAATCCATTATATTTTGATAAAATAGTTACCGTTAATCTTAAAATCAAGATTTACTGTGTAATTTAACTTCGGCTAAATATCTATCGGCTTCTCTAGCCTCTTCGGATGATGTATATTTTTCTTTAAGAGTTTCGAGAATAGATTTAGCATCAGAATATTTTTCACTGCTAATATAATTAACTGCGGCATTCAACAAATAATTACTGTTTAAGGCATTATTTGAATAAGTATTGGCGGCATCTCTAAAATATTTCGCTGCTTTATCGAATTGACCCATAGCTTCGTAGCATCCTGCCATGCCGGCTAAAGCTGTAGCTTTATATAATTTATTGCTCCCTGAATAGTCATCATAAGTTTCAAGAGCTTTCTCAAAATCACCGATATAGAAATATGAATTTGCGAGGTAAATACGAGCCATTTCACCCGCTTCAGTGCCACTATATTTATCAACCACTTCAACAAGTGATAATGAACCTTCGGGTTTAACTCCATCAACTACATTTTGATAATTTCCTGATTGATATGTTCTTTCAGCTTTAGCTAATGCAGAGGCGGCTTCAATTTCAGTCTTTTGCGATTGATTAGCGAAATAAACTATTGCTGCAATTAATACTATAAGGGCTGCTGCACCAATAAGTACTTGATTCTTATAAACTTCATAATACTGCAGTGTTTTTGAATAAAAAGTAACTAACTTATCTTCTTTAATATTCTTTTTACCGATTTTTTTCTTTTTTGCTAACACATTTGCTCCAATTCTGTTTTTTTTAAGCTAGGTAATTTAATAAAACTTAATCACCAATTCTAATATGATTTGAGAATATCCAAGCTTTTCCTTCTAAAAAAACCTCTACTCTATATGCACCTTTTTGTCGAATAATGAATTCGCAATCGCTGTTTTCAACTTCATCGACCAATTTCCCGTTGCAAATCAAGTTAATTTTTCCGGAAATATTTGGAAGGAACACCCTTAATTTAACTTTGCCTTTTAGCGAAATGTAATCTCCTATTTGAAAAATTTTATTATCCGATTCGGCAAAAAATCTAAATCCCGTTGCATCACCGTGATAATAATTTGAAACGAAACATCTGCCGTTACGCAGAGATTCATAAATAAGAGATTTAGACTTATGAAAATCTTTCGTATCTATTATTTCATTCATTAAAACATGAGTTCGTACTGATTTAAATAAAACTTTATATGGAAATACTTCTACTTCAAAAAAACCTAGTACATTAATTTTATGTGCGTGGGCATCAACACCGCCAATACCAACAACTTTTCTTGCCTGATTTAATTCATCCCATTTTTGTAGAGTTTCGGCGGGCGGACCAGCGACCGAGCGAAGTGGGTGCACAAAATGCTGATACTTATTTTCTTCTGTAAGACCTTCCATCCATTCTGACATGTGATTCCAAATCTCGATTCCGGTAAAATCATTCGTATCCCATTCAGTCCAAGGAAAAGCCGGATGTTCCTTCATAGATGAACGCTTTTCATGCGGATGTGCAATAAAACCAATTCCACCAGCTGATTTAACTTTCTTTACGTATTCCTTTGCGGACAATCTTGTTGAAAAGGCTTCATCAATACCAAAGGCTAAATAATGATTTTTATTTTCTTTGTCATTGATCTCACAACCAACAAGTAATAAGGTATTATTGTGCCAGCCTTCATATCCTTCATTTAAAGCACGAAGTGTATTATGATCGGTAATCATTATGTAATCAAGACCAACCTCATTTGCATAACCGACAATTTCTTCAACAGTACCCGATCCATCCGAGTAGATTGAATGCATATGTATTGCGCCAACGTACTCATTCATAAAAATATCATTTGGTTGGATTGTAATTACTCTTCGACTTCAAATAAGGTTGAATAATGCGTAGATTGCTGCTTAATCATATCAGAAAGTTTAGTCATAAGAATATCTACTCTTTCATCGGATTGATCATCGAAATCTTCATAAGCTTGATGATCTTTAAAGATATATATTTCTTCAAAATCGTTTGCTTTGCCTTTAGTTTCGAAAACAGAATAACTTTCTAATCCCTCTGCCTTTACTAAATTTTTTAACTCCCTGATAACATCAAGATAGTCATTTCTTTTTTCCGGTAAGATGCTGTACTTAATCGAAAATATAACTTTTGCCATTAGCTCCTCTTTATGATTAGATTGAATATTGACCCTCTTTTTCGATCTCAACCGGACCGGTTAGAGATACATTTACAATTTCATTATTTCCCATCTCGAAATTTACAATTAATTCTGCATTAGATTTAGTAATTAATTTAATCGGTGCATTTTTTTTATAAACCAATTTTGCAATTATTGCGGCTGCAACCGAACCGGTTCCGCAGGCTAGTGTCTCTCCCTCAACTCCCCTTTCAAAAGATCTAATTTTAATATGAGTTTCGTTTATATCAATAAAGTTAACATTTGTACCATTTGGTCGGAATTCCGGTAAATTTCGAATCTCTCGACCAATTTTATCGACCGGCACTAGTTGAATATCCTCAAAAACTGCTTTGGGATTCTTTGAATTTATTAAAATATCGTTAATATTTATAATTACGTGAGGTGAACCGGTATCGACATAATACGAGTTAATTAATTGTCCGAAAGCTTTTAATTTGAAATTAATTTTAATTTCAGATACCGGTTGAAGGTAAAATTTTATTACTTTGTCATTAATTATTTCACCTGAATATTCGATTTTATTACTAGAAAATTGAACAGTATTTCTTTCTATCCTATTTGAAATTTGAGCATACTTTACTGCACATCTTGCACCGTTTCCGCAGAGTGATCCGGTTGAACCATCTGCGTTGTAATATAACATTTCAAAATCTGATACCTTGTCATCTTTGATAATAATTAATCCGTCTGCTCCTATTCCATTATTCCGATCACATATTCTTGATACATCGGATGGGGTAATTAGTAAATTTTGGTTGATTTTTTCGTCAATTAAAACGAAATCATTCCCCGCACCATTGAGTTTTATATATCTAAAAGTTTTCATAGTGAGACGAAATTTAGTTGATAAGAAATAGGTTTGCAAAGAAATTCGATTTTGACTAATCTAGTTTTATTCGTCGTAATTCTAATTCTGCATTAGGTGAATGAACTAAAACTTCTCGAATAAATTCATTCTCTTCTTCTATACTAATTGTGAGCCAATGGAGTGCGAGACTATTTTTCTTTCTATAGCGGAGAGATATCGTGTTGTTTGATCGAGCAATTTTAAGAACCGACGGTGTAATAAAAAGTGAATATCTATCGGTTATTTTAACGACCGTTCTGAGATCGATATTAACAGAGAAGGGACCAAATTTTGTCAAAAAGTTATGATCGTTAACAATAAAATTTATTCTAATAGTCATCCAAATAATTATACCGATAACCAGAAAGACAAAAAGTGCAATTAGGTATGCAGTTGTTTCAACAGTTTCAAAGAGAATGAGAAGTGTCGGGACTAAACATAATATTAATGCCGAAATAAAGATCCGCATAAATGTTTTATCTGTGGATGGTGTAAATTGTTTCATAATGCTTCAAAAATAGTGGATAAATATGTTGTCTGCAATTAAAAGGTGTTGAGATATTTATAACTAATCAGTACGTCAACA
>QZJX01000055.1 GCA_003599395.1 Ignavibacteriales bacterium
GATTCCAGTTCAATACTATCTAAATATTCTTTTGCTTTAAATTCGTGTCTCGGTTTGGTATATAGTGCGAACCAAGATTTTTGTAAAGAAATTTTTGGATTGATAATCATATAATTTTCTGCGGTTTGATGCATATCAGACAATAATTTCCTTTAGTGAATTTACAAGTTCTTCTTGCTCAATTGGTTTGTGAAGAATTTTAAGAACTCCGAGTCTTTCATATTTAGTTTGTAATTCTTCGTTCATCTTAGCAGATATAACTAATATAGGAATTGAAAAATTCTTATCACGTTTTCGAATTGCTTCAACCAATTGATAACCGTTCATTAACGGCATATCATGATCAGTAATAACAATCGTCGGAAGCGAATTCATAATTATGCTCATCGCTTCGTATCCGTTTTTAGATCTAAGAACTTCATAGCCGGACAAAGCTTTATCAATTGACTTGTTATAAAGTTCCATCATGGATTCATCATCTTCAACAAGTAGAATTAAATTCTTTGCTTCGGGTATTGTAACGTGAAATTCAGTACCTTCATCAAGTTTAGAGTAAAACCAAATTTCACCTTTATGTTTTTCAACAATTTCTTTTACCAGAGTTAATCCGAGTCCGCTTCCTTTTTCGCCATCAGTTCCTTCCAAGGTAAATTTCTGATCGATCCTAAAAATTTTCTCTTGATCCTTTTCCGCAATTCCTCTTCCCTGGTCTTTAACGATTAATTCTATCATCCCGATTTTAAATTTCTCTACAGTTACGGTTACGGACTTTCCTTTAGGCGTAAATTTAAGAGCATTACTTAATAGATTCGTAATTGCTTGAGAAATTAGTTTTTCATCTGCGTGAATAAATATATCTTCGGGAATATCTTGTTTGAGTTCAATATCCTTTCTAATAGCGTTGCCGATTAAAGTAGCTATACATGTAGAAACTACCAAACGTAAATTCAAACGTTTGATTTCCATTTGAATTCTACCAGTTTGCAACCGTGACCATTCCAACAAGTAATTAATTAACTGAAGCTGATTTTGAGAAGCATCATAAATGTAAGTTAAGTATTCTTGTTTTTCTTCATCGGAAAGCTCGTTCTCATTTAAAAGTATTTCCGAGAATCCCAACAAACTTGTAAAAGGCGCTCGTAAATCATGAGAAACGATGGAGATAAATCTATCTTTTGCTTGATTTATTTCGCGAAGATGTTCAGCTTTGGATTTAAATTCTTCTTCATTTTCTTTTATCGAATTGATGTCACAAAAAATGGAGAAATGTTTTAAGATTCTTCCATGCTCATCGCGGTCAACATATATGGATTCTTTAATCCATTTCGGTTTTTGTTCCTTATCTAAAATTCGGTAAATATGCTGCATGGATTTCTTTTTCGGATTAGTTTCAAACTCACCAATATTTCTTTTAACCAAGGAAGTATCTTCGTCAAAAATAAGCGAGAAAATTCCTCCCGGCATTTTTTCAATTTCTTCGGACGTATATCCTAGGGTATCTTTAACTGAAGCTGAAATAGAAAATTTCTTCGGTGATTTTCTGTCCCGTTCTATAAAAAAGAAATCCTTCAGTTCCATGTTTACCGGGAAGGATTTATCATTGCTGATTCTAATTAAATCGACTAATTCTTCAAAAGAATCATCGTCTTTTGCTAATTTTTTTAATTTTTCGAGATCAACGCCCATGCAGTCTTTTTAAGAATTGTTTGAATTACTAAATATACTAATAAGTATTATAATTCAGCAATCCGCACTTTTTTATAATTACGAAACTTTAAATTAGTTTAGATTGTTCTATTTCTTGAAAAACAAAAGGATAAAATGAAAAAATTATTATTCGGATTATTGTTCGCGGCTTCGGTGACTTTGGCTCAATCGGCTGGTCAGATTGTAGGCAAAGTAATTGACAAAATTACGAAACAGCCAATTCCGGGTGTCAATATTTTGGTGGTAGATACCCAATTTGGCGCGGCTTCAGATTTAAATGGCAACTATGAAATCAGTAATGTACCCATAGGTAATTATCAGTTAAGAGCAAGTGCGATTGGTTACTCAACAATTACACGTGTTGATGTTATTGTAAACTCAGCCAGACCGGCACAAGTGAATTTTGAGTTAAGCGAAACCATTTTAGAATTGGAAGATGTTACTGTTACTTCAGATCTATTTGAAACGGAACCCACGGAAGTTTCAAGCATAAAAAAGTTTTCCTATGAAGAAATTAGAAGATCACCCGGTGGGTTTGAAGATGTTGTTCGCGCACTTTCGGTATTACCCGGTGTTGCTCAACAATCATCAGGACGAAATGATTTAGTAGTTAGAGGCGGAGCACCTTCGGAAAATTTGTACATAGTTGATGGTTTTGTTTTTCCCACCATTAATCATTTCGGAAATCAAGGTGCGACCGGTGGTCCACTTAGTTTTGTTAATCTCGATTTTGTAGAAGATGTATCTTTTTCAACAGGTGGTTTCTCTTCACTTTACGGAGATAAACTTTCATCTGTACTAAATATTGATTTACGCAATGGAAGAAATGATAGACTTGGTGGAAAAGCAACAATCTCAGCTTCACAATTCGGATTGAATTTGGAAGGACCGACCGGCGATCAAAGTGATTTTATCTTTTCGATAAGAAGAAGTTATCTCGATTTCATTTTTAATGCGGCGGGATTCAATTTTGTGCCGGAGTATTATGACCTACTCGGTAAGTACAATTTTAATATCGATAATTCTAACAGATTCTCGTTTCTATTTATCGGGGCACTGGACAGAGTAAAATTTAACAATAACGATGAAGAAGATATTTTTGATAACGCAAGAATTTTAGGAAGCGATCAGAATCAATATGTAACGGGAATTAATTATGATCATCTTTTCGGTAAAGGGATTTTATCATTCAGTGCAAGCAGAAGTTATATCAATTTTGAGTCATTCCAAAATGATACTTTGTTAAATCCAATCTTTAAGAATAATTCCAAAGAAGCCGAGCATGAATTAAAAGGGGAGTTGGTTTACAAACTTTCTTCTAATGCCGAATTAAACGCCGGAGCGTCTGCAAAGTTTATAAATTTTGATGCGGATGTTTTATTCCCAAATAATTTTGTCACAACATTTGGCGATACACTTACACAGAATAATTTAGTGACGAACGAAAACTTTACCAAATTAGGCGCTTACCTTCAGTACAGCAATGTGTTTTTTAATCGACTAAGATTTAATCTCGGCGGGCGTGTTGACTATTTTGATGCGATTGAAAACCAAGTTTATGTAAGTCCGAGATTTTCCACGGCATATAATTTTAATAATCTGACAAGTTTGAATTTCAGCACGGGAATTTACTATCAATTTCCATCCTACATTTGGCTGCTTGCCGGAAACCGTAACTTGGATGCAATTCGAGTTAATCAATACGTTCTAGGTCTATCTCATCGCCTATCGGAGAATATCAGAATAAAACTGGAAGGATTTTATAAAGATTATCAAGATTATCCGACAAGTACATTAAGACCGTATCTTGTTCTCGCTAATACCGGTGCGGGTTACGGTGGTTCGGAAGATAATTTTGAATCGTTTGGATTGGAACCGTTGATAAGCGAAGGTTATGGAAGAGCTAGGGGAGTCGAGTTTTCTGTTCAAAAAAGATCAACCGGACAAGGATTATATGGATTGCTAAGTGCAACTTATTCTCAATCAGATTTTACATCTCTTGATGGAATTGAGAGACCGAGTACCTACGAACAAGAACTAATATTCAATGTAAGCGGCGGATATATTTTTAACGCTGAATGGGAAGTTTCTTTTAAGTTCAGATATGCATCGGGCAGACCGAGTACACCATATAATTTTAACGGTACCCAAACTTTATCAAATTATTTAACCGAATCTTTACCGCCAATTCACGCATTGGATTTAAGAGTCGATAAGCGCTGGGATTTGGGTGGATTAAGTTTAATAACTTATTTAGACATACAGAATATTTATAACCGAAGCAACATTCAAAATATCAGATGGGATTATAAAGAGATGAAAGTTGATGACACATCTTCAATCGGTATACTTCCGTCAATTGGTATCAGTTTAGAGTTTTAAATTAAAAACCCCGGGATTTTTCTGCAAGAAAGTGATAAGGAAGTCACAATTTACCAACTTGCTTCGGATAAATCCCGGGGTTTTACTTGCTTATTTTATTATAACTTGTCCTCCGAAGCTTTAGCGAATGAGGATCATCTTCTTAGTCTGCATAAAATCACCACTAGTTAACCTATAAAAATAAACACCACTCGCGAGCTGCGATGCATCGAAAGTTATTTCATAACTCCCTGGTGCTCTATTTTCGTTTACTAAAGTTTTTACTTCTCTCCCAAGTATATCATAAACAACAAGTTTAGTGTTTGACGTCTCACGTTTCACATCTAAAGGCACCGTGAATTTAATGGTTGTACTTGGATTAAACGGGTTCGGATAATTTTGCGATAAGCTAAATTCTTTGGGATAAATCTCTTCGTAATTTGGTGGAGTATATGAACCGGGGAAATTCTGTTCATAAATCTCAAAGAGTTTTCGGACTTTATTTCTACCATCAGTTATTGATGATAAATGATCAGTTCCATGACCGACTGTATAAGCAACTATTATATCAACCGGTTGATTTCTAATTAGAGTGAAGTTTTCTGTGCTCAATAAATCTGTTTTGTCATCTCTAACTTTACAAAGCCATCCTTGTTTAATAACAGGATCCCCACTATACCAAAATCGAGGATTGATAACATCACAATTAAGACCTCCCAAAATTTCACCAAAAAGAAAATCACAAGGATTCACAATTTCCCCAGTAGTAAGTAAACCTTCCATGTGATTGCGTGCTTGAATGGGATTATCAGCTTCTGTTGTTAGTCTAAACCCCCCTATATTTCCTATATAAGCATTTAATTTGCCGTTTCTCCAGCCGATGATTTTTTCTTCTCCTAAAGCCTGACCCCTTCGGCTATATGCAAAATCATTTTGATTATCAGTTCTTATTGGAGGTCCCTGTAAAATAGTTCTAAAAATTGCAGGTGGGCTCTCACCCCAAGCGTTACCTGGATTATACCATGTATCCGGGCCATTATTATATCCATATGCTGAGTTGATTAGTGTATCGCATCCAATTAAATCATCAATGGGATTCCCAATATCCATATCTGTCCAGACTGAAAAGATTATATCGTTCAACGTATCAGGTTCGAACGCTTTATCTAAACCTTTATATAAAATTGAGTATCGAATAAAAATTACATCTTGAAGTTCGGGTACTGAGCCTGAAGCAAATAATGTCTGTCTTATCTCAATACCTATCGGTTCAACAGTATTCCATCTCCTCTTATTACGTGGTTGACTATCATTATAAACAGTGAAGTAAGTAGCGTCGAAAAGTAAGTCGGGTCTGTCTTCACTTTCTTCCCAAATGCCATTTCCATTATGATCAATTGGGTCGTAGTAACCATTACCATTACCATCGTAATAATACGCACCTTGATTTACAGCATTTTTCCAATTTTGCCACGCTTTACCATAATAAGGATCATCAATTTTTACTGTATAGATAATATTCTTTGGATCACTCGGAGAAGTTCCGATATTCCCGGGTAGATAATCCTCAACAATAAATGAACTTGCAGCACCATTTGCAAATAAATCTTCATTCTTGTAACCGCTTAAGTAGAATCCGGCAGAGAAGATAATTCCTTTCCCCTCAGATCCTGGATAACGAGCTAGTGAACCGGCAGAACCAAAATTTACATCGGCTAGGATTCCTTTGTTGTTGAATGGTATATAAAAATTATTAACATCAACTACAGCTGCAGTTTGAGCTGAAGTAATTGAATAAATTAGTATAAATAAGATTATGTACTTTTTGATCATTTGATTACCATCATCTTCTTAGTTTGCACAAAATCACTGCTTATTAACCTATAAAAATAAACACCACTTGCGAGTTGTGATGCGTTGAATGTTACTTCATATATTCCCGGCGCTTTAATATCATTTACAAGAGTAGTAATCTCTCTTCCAAGAATGTCATAAACCTTCAATTCCACCTTACCCAATTTTGCAATTTGATATTTGATTTTTGATGTTGGATTAAACGGGTTCGGGTAATTTTGTGATAATGAAAATTCATTTACAACTTCTTTGTGTTCATTATCCACGCTAACAATTGTGCTAAAATTTCGATCGTATTCGTCATGAACATATTGAGTTATTTCTCTTGCGCGATCTATTGAATTTAGAGCGTCTGTTCCTTGTCCTACAACATAAGCAACAATAATATCCATCGGTTCGTTTTTCTTTAAGGTAAATGAACCTGTTGTGACCATATCTCTTATATCTGATGTAGGCTTATAAATCCAACCATAATCCGTAACCGGATCACCACTAAACCAATATTTGTTGTTCACTTGAGAACAATCTAAGTCACCTCTTACTTCACCGAATGCAAACGAGCATGGATCAATTTCATTTCCTAAATCATCCTGCCCAACTTGATAATTATTAACTTGAAATTGATTTTTAGGTTCTTGCACCATGCCAGCACTTTTTTGTGGCGAAGTAAATGTTGTCATCTTTAAATTTTTATAGCCGTTAAAAACAGTTTCACCAATCGCCGAACCCATTTTATTATATCCTATTGAATTTGCGTCATCGGATTTTACGAGCGGACCTTGAACAATTGTTTTAAATATCGCGGGAGGATTTATACCCCAATCATCATCTTCACCATCGTTATATGTATAACCGGATTGAAGCAATGTATCGCAAGCAACTTTATCATCACCCGCTGAAGCAGCAGTTGCCCCGATATCGCTGTCGGTATAAACTGAAAAGAAAACTTCGGTGAGTGAATCAGGCTCATTCGGATTGTTAGTACCAATATAAACTAGTGAGTATCGTACAAAAAGTACATCATCTAAAACACTGTTTTGATTTGAAGCAAAAATGGTTTGTCTAATTTCAATTCCAAGCGGTTCTACTTCGGTGAAGCGACGTTCATCGGCAGGCTTGCTATCATTATAGACTGTAAAGTATGTCCCATCGTAAAGAATATCAGGTTTATCTTCATCGGCATCCCACGCTCCATTTCCATTGTGATCAACCGGATCATAAATTCCGTTGCCATCTCCGTCATAAAAATATGCACCTTGCTCAACAGCGTTGCTCCAATTTTGCCATGATTCTCCAAAAGGCGTATCGCTTTCCAGAACTGTATAAATAATATTATTCTCATCATCCGGATCACTTCCGACTGGTCCAGCCAAAAAATCTTCTACGTTACCAGATGTATATACACCATTTGCCCATAGTGTAGTATCAGAATATCCGGATAAGAAAAAACCACCGCTGAAAAGAAATCCTTTTCCTGTTGGTCCCGGATATCTTCCAAGTGATCCTTGAGGGCCAACATTAACATCGGCTAGAACTCCATAACGGTTAATTGGCATGTAAATGTTGTTGAGATCAACACCAATTGCGGTTTGTGCAATTGTGCAACTTGTTAAAAATAGAATGAGCATTAACAATTTCTTCATTGTAGGCACCTATGATGATTTATTAAATTAAATAACTTCTTCAATCGGTATTTTATTTATGATATGTCATTCTATAAACGCGATAAAATGCTAAGCAACTTTTTCGGCAGGCTGTCATTAATGAAACCTAATCACAGTAATAAAGATTGCATTAATGAAAGCTTTAGTAATAGAATTAATATATGGAATGAAAAATTGAAATGAAACATAAAAATTGAAATAATGGGTAAATTAATTAAAAGAGATATGAAGTATAAAAACTCAGTATAAGTACCGATTTTCCTACAATATTAAATTATGTTTCTAATTTGGGATTAGAATCTTGCATTTATTAGTTCAACAAAATTTGCACAAGGAGTAACGAATAAATTACTTTGGCGACTTTGTCGGAATATTTAATTCTTCCATTTTTCTATAAAGCGAAGACAAACCGATTGCCAATGCTTTTGCAGCTTCTTCTTTATTGTAATCGAACTTTTTGATTATTCGTAAAATATGTTCGCGTTCAAATCCGGCAATCGCATCTTTTAATGAATCGGGATAACCGTGAGGCATTGCGTCGCCTCTAATATGTTCGGAAAGATTATCGACTCTTATCATATCTTCGGCAGCAAATATTACTGCACGTTCAATAACGTTTTCCAACTCACGAACTCCGCCCTGCCAATCGTGACCCATTAGTACTTTCATAGTTTCGTTATCAACACCTAAAACTTTTTTACCCATTTCATTACAATATTTTTCAATGAAATGATTTACAAGTAACGGAATATCATCTTTCCTTTCATTCAAAGAGGGGAGTTTTATTTCGACAACATTTAATCTGTAGAATAAATCTTCACGGAATTCGTTCTTCTTAGTTTTCTCGTAAAGATTTTGATTTGTTGCGGCAATAATTCTCACATTTGTTTGAATATGTTTAGTTCCGCCAACCGGAAGAAATTGTTTGTCCTCAATAGCACGTAATAATTTTACTTGTAAGTTTAACGGAAGATCACCGATTTCATCCAAGAATAATGTTCCGCCATCGGCAACTTTGAATAAACCTTGTTTCTCTTCGGTTGCCCCGGTGAAAGATCCTTTCTTATGTCCGAATAATTCAGATTCAATTAAGTTTTCGGAAATAGCGCCGCAGTTAATCGGTAGAAATATTTGATCTTTTCTCAAACTATTATAATGAATTGCTTTTGCAACAAGTTCTTTACCGGTACCGCTTTTTCCGGAAATCAATACGTTGCTATTGGTTGGAGCAACTTGTTTGATTAAACTGAAGACTTTATTCATCGGCTCACTTTTACCGATGATGTTATTAAAATTTCCTTCTTCAACAGTTCGCTGACGAAGCATTTTATTTTCAAGAGATAATTTTCTGTAATCGAGTAGTCGTTTTATTCTTATCAATAAATCATCAAACTCAACCGGTTTAATTAAATAATCGAAAGCTCCGTGACGTAATGCTTCGACCGCGGTATTTACAGATGCATATGCAGTCATAATAACAAAAAATGTACTCGGTGAAATTTTCGATGCTTTGTTAAGTAATTCGATGCCGTCAATATTCGGCATTTTGATATCGCTGATAATAATATCGAAGTTTTCCTCCGCAATAAATTTTAGAGCTTCTTCACCGTCCGCGGCTGATTTAACCTCGTAACCTTCGTCGGTCAAAATCATGTTTAACGAATCGCGTATCGATCTCTCGTCATCAACTACTAATATTCTCGCTGCCATTTATATGCTCCTCTTAATTCTCTTCTATTGGAATTTTTATTGTAAACTTTGTTCCCTTGTTTATTTCACTCTCTACAAAAATATCGCCGTGGAATTTTTTTATAATTCCATAACTAACTGAAAGTCCCAGACCCGTTCCCTTACCGACTGCTTTTGTAGTAAAGAAAGGATCAAAAATTTTATTAAGTGTAATCTCATCTATCCCGCAGCCGTTATCTTCGATAATTACATAAACGTTTTCATCATCATGAGAAGTTTCAACTTTTATCTCTCCGTTTCCTTCAATTGCATCCAATGCATTTATCAAAATATTAACAAATACTTGAAGAAGTTGATCGGGGACAAGTAATATTAACGGTGCGTCATTATCTAACTTAACATTGAAATCAACTTTCTTAACACGTTTGTCGTACTTGACAATTCCTATTGCAGTCTTAATTATATCCGTAATTTGAATTATTGTTTTTTCATGAGATGGCGGACGCGAGAAATCAACAAGTTCTCTTACAATTTTCGAAATTCGATCAATATTTTCTTTAATTGTCGATAGTTGTTCACTGAAAAAATCATCCGGTGCTTTACGTTGCAGTATTTGCACAATTGCGGAAATTGAAGTCAACGGATTGCCGATTTCATGCGCAACACCGGCTGCAAGTTGACCAATAACGGCAAGTTTTTCCGATTGATCTACTTGTTGCTGTAATTTTTTTACTTCGGTAAAGTCTCGTATTATAACAGTTCTTCCGGCAGAATCACCATTACTGCCGGGCAGTTTTGTTACATTCAATTGGACCGTTACTAATCTTCCATCTTTTGAAATTCTTTCTGTTTCGTTTATTGTTACAAATCCGCGAGTTTTGATTTCTTCACGAATATGTTTTAACTCTTTTAAATACTTTTCTCCTTTTGGAAAGAGTAATGAAGATGATTTTCCTACGACTTCTTCTTCGGTAAAACCAAAAATTTTCTCGGCTCCTTTATTCCAAGCAATGAACTTTTCATCATCGTCAATAACCATAATTGCAGAATCGGAAGTGTGAAGAATATTATCTAGATATTGCTGACTTGTATCTAATTTTAAGGCAAGTCTGTCTCTATCTGATGTAAGTTCCTGCATCTCGGCATTTTGATGAAGCATACCATAACGAGCATAAATTTGTTCAATTACTTCATCGAGAAAACCTAAAAGTATAAGCGGATCAATGTCATAATTCGAATCTTTCTCCAAAAAATTGATTATGGAATATCTGCCGATTGTAAAAAGTTGACTTATCTGAAGCAAATTAAATTTAGTTTTGCTGAAAAGTTGGTATGAGTCGATTAGGTACTGATCGGCGCGTGTGTAATCCGTCGTATCAATTACATCTATGATAGTATTTAAAGTACTTTCAACAAAAGTTGTAAGCTGAGCTTTGGAAAGTTTTTTCCCGAACTCCTGCTCAAGTTTTTCAACCCAACTTTGCGTAATTTGAGTGAAGTACTTCTTTATTAATTCAATTATGAGTTTTTTCATTCGTAAAAAATTTTACTGAAACCGGGAATTTGCCCTCTTCCCAAAAATGAGAATTGAAAAATACGGATTGCAAGTATGAATTAAAAGGTGAATCGAGTTAATTTGTTGGCTATTGCTTTATAAAATAGAAATGCAGTAGACTGAATAACTATGGACTTTGTTGCACAAATGATTTTTTTGTCACAACTCTTAGAGTGGGAAATTGCCGTCGGTTTCAGAGTGTGTGGCATAACTGTCATTCTGAATGTAGCGGAGCGGAATGAAGAATCTCACTCAATATAAATTGAGATTTTAGCGGTTTTTAGGTGAGATTCCTCTCTCGCCGAAAAACAGCTCGATCGGAATGACAGTTTATCAGTTGTACAACACACTCTAAAGTGGACGGCAAAAAAAAGTATTTATGCAACACATAGCGATCTCTACGGCAATTATTATTTGAGTTCTAAATCACAGTCATTAATCCATGGATGCTTTTATGAGGAACCGTAAAAATAAATTAGTGTATAAAACGAAGCTTAAAACTTATTGAGGTTATTATGATAAAGAAAATATTAGTGATTGCTTTCTCATTTTTTGCGGTAATTAATTTATCCGCAAAAGAAATTCCCGCCGATACAAAATTAAATTCCGTAACTGTTTTTCTAGGCGGTGCTGAATTAACTCACACTGCTCAAATTGATGTACCACAAGGTATCCATGAAATAATTTTAGAAAATGTTGCAAACAATATTATAGGCAACAGTTTGCAAGTAGGGGGAACCGGTGACTTTGTAATACTTTCGGTAAATCAGAGGCAGAATTATCTCAAAGCAAAAGAAAAAACTCCACAGCTAATTGTTTTGGAGGACTCGTTAAAATTATTAAAAGGTGATTTAAGCAAATTGAATAACAATAGACAAGTTCTTCAATATGAACTTGATTTACTTCTTGCAAATAAAAATTTGGGAAGCGATAATAAAACGATTACGGTTCAAGAACTTCAAAGAATGTCGGAATATTTCAACAAGAAATCTACACAGCTTTTGAATGATATGACTTCAATCGATTTGAAAAAAGAAAAAGTAAACGAAAGAATAACAAAAATTCAAAATCAGATTAATGATCTAAATGGTAAAAATAAACCATCAGTTACCGAGATTGTTGTGACGGTTTCTGCAAACAAGAATACAAAAGCAAACTTAAAAGCCAACTATTTGACTTATGATGCCGGCTGGAATCCTTCTTATGATTTAAGAAGTTCGGGTATAGATACTCCGATTAAACTTGATCTACGTGCTGATGTTTGGCAGCAAACCGGTATTGAATGGAAGGATATGAATATTGTTCTTTCAACCCGCTCTGCAAGACAAAATAACAACAAACCCGAATTAAGAAGGTGGTTCATTGACTTTGTTCAGGAAATGAGATCAAGAGTCGGTGGTGTAAATGAAATGCAGTTAATGAAATCAGCTGCCCCGACTATGGATGCAGCCGCTGAAGCCGAATCAATGGCGGATTACATGGTGGTTAATGAAACTCAACTTGCGATTGAATACACTCCGCAAATAAAATATTCAATAGCTGCGGATGGAAAACCACACATCGTCGCGCTTCAAAGTTATGATTTACAAGCTGAATATGAATACTATGCCGCTCCAAAACTTGTTTCAAATGCTTTCCTTGTCGCGAATGTTAAAGATTGGGGTAAGTATAATCTGCTGCCCGGTTCAGCTAATATCTATTTCGAAAATTCTTACGTGGGAAACTCTTTTATTAATCCCAACATTACCGAAGAAGCAATGACTTTCTCTTTGGGAAGAGATGAAAGCATTGTCATAAAACGAGAAACTTTACAAGACTTTACGGAAGATAAATTCTTCGGCAGCGATGTTGAAAGATTTTTTGGATATGAAATCACAGTGCGAAATTCGAAGAGTAAAGAAATTAAGTTAACTCTCGAGGATCAATTCCCAATTTCGAAGAACGAAGATATAGAAGTAAAATTGATCGAAACAGCTGATGCAAAAATAAATAAGAATGATGGTATCTTAACTTGGAATCTTAAACTCAATCCGGCTGAAACAATTTCTAAAAAGTTTACATATTCAGTTAGACATCCCGGTGATAAACCGGTTAATATTTATTAATTTTTGATGGAACGCGGGTCATAATGATCTGCGTTCTATTTAACTCCTTTCTCAAAATTTACTTCTCAGCAGTTTTGAACCGAATTGATTTTGTATCGTCAAAATAAACCACAAGATGTCCGATATATCCTATGTATGTAAAATAAAAAAAGGTGATACAAAGGTGAAAGTAAATAATAGAATAAATTATTACTTGATATTTTTAGTACTTACTCCAATATTTTTTCTATCATGCCAAGACGATAAAATTGTTGATCCGGTTGAAGATAACCCGGAAAGTAAAATTTATAAACTGCCGGTAGTTATTCACATACTTCACAAAGGTGAGCCGATTGGGGAAGGATTTAATCTCTCAAAAGAACGTATTGAACGTCAAGTTGAAATATTGAATGAGGATTATAGAAAACGAGAAGGAACAAGAGGATATAATAAACATCCAGATGGAGGAGATTCAAAAATTGAATTTGTGTTGGCCAAAAAGAATCCGGTTGGAGATGTAACTGACGGAATTGTCAGAGTTAATATTGACTCGGTGGACAATCCCACAAACACCGGAAGTCTATTTGATTACTATGCTTATTACAGCTATTGGAACCCGGAAAATTATATAAATATTTGGACGATGCCTCTTGATGAATCGATGATAAACATTGTTCTTGGAATGGCTACCGGACCTGAAACAGAATTACCCGGAGCCGATTTACTTGCGAAGGGTGAACCTTATCAAGCAGAAGGAATTCTAATTAACACTTATCATTTTGGAGAATCTGAAATTAACTCGAATTACAATCTTGGAAGAACTCTCACCCACGAGATGGGACACTATTTGGGTGTGCTTCATTTATGGGGCGGAGGCGATTGTGAGAATAATGATTTCTGTGATGATACACCACCAATTTCAGAAAAGATTACCGGATGTTCTCCAGATGTTTCGAGCGGATGTGACGAAGAACCGGTTATGTTTAATAATTACATGACCTGGTCAAACGATATTTGTATGAACATTTTTACGAATGATCAGATTTCAAGAATGCACTATGTGCTTGAGAATAGTGCACGACGAAAAACTCTACAAAATTCAATTGGCTTAAGTGATTAAAGTAACTGCTTGTTCACTTTTTCTTCCGAGCTTGAGAATCCATAAAAGCAAAAATGAACTGCATGATAAAATTATCGGGGAAGTAAGATTTCAAACCATATTCTTTTGGTTTTTCCGGACGAGGGAGATATGCCGAACCCCATATCCAATCCCAAATTGCGAGCTTTGTAGCAAAATTTCTGTTGCGACCTTTACCAACATCATGATGCCAACGGTGCATTTCCGGTCCGTTAATTATATACTGTAATCTTCCGGTATTTACATTAATATTTGAGTGAATATACATTCCCCAAACGGCACTAATGACACCTTTATAAGCTATAACTTCCGGTGGTGAACCAAGTAAAACAATCGGTGCAAATTCAATTGTTTGATTGATCAGAATTTCAAATGCATGTGAACGAGAACCGCTTAGCCAATCGACTTTCTTTGGTGAGTGATGAGCTTCATGAATTCGCCATAACCATTTATTCTTGTGCTGCCAGCGATGCATCCAGTAGATGTAAATATCATGTGTGATTAAGAAAAATAATAACTGAAGCCAGATCGGGATATTTGCAAATAAACCGAGTCTCGATAAACCCGTTGTATTGTCGATGTAATAAATTATTCCACCGAAAATTATTATTCCGAGGATATAACTCTGTGCGATTGTATATAAAGCAAGATCATTAAAGAATCCTTCACGTAAAAATTTTTGTCCCTTTGAATAAGGGAAAATTCTTTCGAGTAAAATTATAACAAACGCCCCACCGATTATTAATCCAAACGAAATTAATTCCGGTAAGGAAAGTGAGTTATAATAATTTGTTATGAAATTTATGACCGAATCTATCATAAGGAAACTCTGTGGTTCTCCGTGCCTTCTCCATGGTTCTTTGTGTTTAAGTTTCACAAAGTACCACAAAGTACACTCAAAGTAACACTAAGGTTATTTTACTCTTCTCAATTTTACCAGCGAAGGTTTTTCACTGTTGTAAACTTTTTTAATACCGTCGCCGAGAGCTAATTCAATATCTCGGATATCTTTTACCAGTCTTGACATACCAACCATTTCAACAGATGCGGCTTGATCGGTACCCCACATTGCGCGATCTAAAGTGATATGTCGTTCAACAAATGTAGCGCCTAATGCAACCGCGGCAAGTGTCGGCGCCAGACCGGTTTCATGTCCGGAATAACCAATTGGTACTTCCGGATATTTTTCTTTGAATGAGCTAATTACTTTCAAATTTAGTTCCTCAAGTTTACACGGATAAGACGAAGTTGATTGAGCAATCATTAAGTTATCAGATCCAATAATTGAAATTGCTTTATCGATTTCTTCCAATGTTGACATGCCGGTGGAAAGCATAATCGGTTTACCGGTTGACTTAACTTTTTTCAGCAGAAAATTATCCGTTAACGAAGCCGAAGCAAGTTTAAAACAAACCGGATTAAATTTTTCCAAAAAGTTTACTGCTTCTTCATCCCAAGGTGAAGCAAACCAATGAATGTTTTTCTCTTTACAATATTTATCAATAATCTCGTATTCTTTTTCTTTGAACTCAATTTTATGACGATATTCGATATACGTCATTCTTCCCCAAGGAGTTTCACGTTCAATATACCATTGATCAGAAGGGACGCATAATTCGGGAGTTCTTTTTTGAAACTTGACTGCATCACAACCTGCTGCAGCCGCACCATCAATTAATTTTTTTGCAATTTCAATCGATCCGTTATGGTTAATTCCGATTTCACCAATAATATAAACCGGTTCGCCTTTGCCAATGTAACGGTTACCGACTTTTACTTTTGCCATCAATTATTATCCTCATTTTTATTCAAGTTGGCTTCGATAATCAATTCTGCAAAATCACGAAATGCACCATGCCCGCCTTTACTTTCAACAATTATATCAGCCAGTTCTTTTGCAAATCTTGTTGCATCGGAAGGACACGCAGTTAACCCGACAATTTTCATAATTTCAATATCGTTTGTGTCATCACCGATGAATGCAATTTCGTCTAATTGCAAATTCAGTCGTTCACAAATTTCTTTTACGCAAGAGACTTTATCCTTAATACCGAGATGCACTTCGGTAATATTTAACTTTGCGGCACGACTTGTAACAATCCCGCTATTCTCTCCGGTTACAATTCCGGTCTCAATGTTACAGAATTTTCGTAATCGTTCGGTTCCCATTCCATCGCGTATTGAAAAACGTTTCATCTCCTCACCGTTTGCGGTATAGTATGTTCCGGTGTCGGTTAAAACACCGTCGCAATCGGTTAGGACTAATTTGATTTTGCGTGCTTTTTCTAGTGTGTTTGATTTCATAATCTATGCATACTATTTAGAAATTTTTTTACAAAATATCTCCCTTTTTCCGTAAATCTATAATCGCTTTTTTCGTTTCCAGAGATAATATCATTACTTTCAAAATAAGCTAAAGTTAAGGGTGCAAAGTGTTCTGGTAGATATTTTCCCGATTGAATTGATTCAATTAGAGATTCAAAGTATCTAAAGTAATCTGATTCGCTAAATTCTATAAAAGATTCATCGTAATTAAACGTTTCAGCAATTAAATCACTGGCAGGAACATTTGAATTAATTTCAGAATTGCTATTGCCTTCAATTCGTTTATGTAATTCATCAATTTCCTTCTTTAATAAGTTGATTTCTTCTTCTTTTGAAGTCAATATCTTATTGTAATTATCTTCTTGATTGCGCAACTCCATTCGTAACTGAATCGATTTTTCAATCGTTAGTAGTTGTTTTTTCTCAATCTCATTTTTTATCTCATTCTGCCAATTCTTAAACCGTAACCAAATCCAGAAAGCTCCGGTAGTAATAAAAGGAAAAAGAATAATCAAAAAAGTAGTTGATAGAAGTGGGTAAACTAAGGAGTTGTAAATATTAATATAATAAAGTTCAACAAACTGTATTCTTTCTATTACTTCAATATCAGCAAATATAAGGAAGTAAATTAACTTCCAATTCCAAACGACCCAAGAGAAGAAGAAAGCTCCGGAAAACGGACTTGTAATTCTTTCGTACATTATTGATTGAATTGATTTACGGAATTCAGTTAACATAATTTTATCTCAAATTGTTATGATTAACTTTACCACGTCGTCCACCCACCATCAACAACAAGATTAGCACCTGTCATATAATTTGATGCATCACTTGCGAGAAAAATAAGTGCGCCTTGGTAGTCGGTTGGTTTTGCCATTCTATTTAACATCGTTCGTTTTGAGTATTGCTCAATAAAAAATTCATCTTGGTTATTTTCAACTCCACCTGGAGTTAATGTATTTACTCTTACATTATCTTTTCCCCAATAAGCGGCGAGATATTTTGTGAAAGCAATTACTCCACCTTTTGTTGCCGAATATGCCGGGGGTTTGAAGAAATCCTGTGTACCGTCT
>QZJX01000010.1 GCA_003599395.1 Ignavibacteriales bacterium
TATCCTTTTAAATTGGATTATAAGAAATTTAGAAAAATATGGCTTTTAAGAAAAAATCTATTAAGTCTCCTAAAAAAGATCAGGAGGTAAATATAGAAGAAGTGAAAATTAAAGAGGATGTGATGGTGGGTAATAGGGGCAATGTTGAACCATTATCTATTGTTGAAGAGATGCAAAGCTCATATATTGATTATGCTATGAGTGTTATAGTCTCCCGTGCTCTTCCTGATGTCAGAGATGGTCTAAAGCCCGTTCATCGTAGAATTTTGTATGCTATGTGGACTATTGGTTTACGTCATAGTGCTAAATTTAGAAAGTCAGCTACAGTGGTTGGTGAAGTACTAGGTAAATATCATCCTCATGGAGATAGTGCTGTTTATGATTCTATGGTTAGAATGGCTCAGGATTTTTCTATGCGTTATCAATTAGTCAACGGACAAGGTAACTTTGGTTCTATGGATGGTGATGGAGCAGCTGCTATGCGTTATACTGAAGCTAAACTAACCTCTTTAGCAGAAGAATTATTATTTGATATAGATAAAAATACTGTTGATTTCATACCTAACTACGATGGTTCTCAAAAAGAACCACGTGTCTTACCAGCTAAAGTCCCTAATTTATTACTAAACGGTACTACTGGTATTGCTGTGGGTATGGCTACCAACATTCCTCCCCATAATTTAGGTGAGCTAATTGATGCTGTGACATTATTAATAGATAATCCTAAAGCTAGTATTGATGATTTGATGGAATTAGTTAAGGGTCCAGACTTTCCAACAGGAGGAGTAATATATAATATAGAAGATATTAAGGCCGCTTATGCTACTGGTCGCGGTGGGATTGTGATGCGTGGTGAAGCGGAGATAGTAGAACAAAAAAGCGGACAATATCAAATAATTATTTCCTCAGTTCCTTTTCAGGTTAACAAAGCTAGCTTGTTAGAAAAAATTGCTCAGCTAGTTAAAGATAAAAAATTAGAAGGAATTAAAGATTTGCGCGATGAATCTGACAAGGAAGGTGTCAGAGTGGTTATTGAACTTAAGAAAGAAGCTTATCCTAACAAAATTTTAAATAACCTATACAAACATACTCAGCTACAAGAAAAGTTTCATGTTAATATGTTGGCCTTAGTTGATGGTATTCAACCTAGAGTTTTAACATTGCAAGGAATATTAGAAGAGTATATTAAACATAGGCAAGTTGTAGTAGTCAGACGTACTCAATTTGATTTGGACAAGGCTAAAGATAGAGCTCATATTTTAGAAGGTTTGAAAAAAGCCATTGATAAAATAGACGCCGTTATTAAAACCATTAGAGCTTCTAAAGATAAAGAAGTAGCCAAAATTAATTTGATGAAAAAATTCAAATTAACTGAAAGGCAGGCCGTCGCTATATTAGAAATGAAGTTACAGTCTTTGGCCAATATGGAAAGTAAAAAAATCGAAGATGAGCTAAAAGAAAAGAAAAAACTAATTCAAGAACTAGAAGCTATTTTAAAGAGTAAGTCTAAAGTATTATCTATTATTAAAAAAGAGATTAAAGAACTCAAAGATAAGTATGCTGATGAGAGAAAGACCAAAGTAGTTAAATCTGCCATTGGTAAAATGGAAACTAAAGATTTGATTCCTAATGAAACTACAGTTATTACTATGACTCATGATGGTTATATCAAGCGACTTTCTCCCGAGACATTTAAAACTCAAAGTAGGGGTGGTAAAGGAGTGATTGGTTTAACTACTAAAGAACAAGACGAAGTCCAAATTTTCATGTCTACTTCTACTCACGCTGATTTAATGTTTTTTACTACTAGAGGTAGAATATTTCAACTCAAAGCTTATGAAGTGCCACAACAGTCTCGTACCTCTAAGGGACAGAATATAGTTAACTTTTTGCAATTATCACCCGAAGAAAAAGTATCTTCTATTATCCAAAGCGAAGACTTCAAAGCCTACAAATATTTTGTGATGTTAACCAAACAGGGTTTGATTAAGAAGGTGGAAGTATCTCAATTTGAACATGTCAGACGATCTGGTTTAATAGCTATGACAATGAAAGGAGATGATGTCTTAAATTGGGTTAGAACTTCATCTGGTAATGATGACATTATATTAGCCACTACTAAAGGGCAGGCTATTAGGTTTAAGGAAAAGAATGTCAGACCAATGGGCAGAACTGCTTCTGGCGTTAGAGCCATTAAACTTAAAAAAGATGATAAGGTAGTAGGCATGGATTTAATAGATCAAGGTAAAGCGGCTTCCGATGAACAGCTAATGGTAGTTATGGCTAATGGTTTTGGTAAGCGTACTTCAGTAGCATCATACAAAGTACAAGGCAGGGGTGGTAGTGGTATAAAAACTGCTCAAGTGACTTCTAAAACAGGAGATATTGCTTCTGCTAAGGTAGTATCTGGTAAAGCCGATACAGAAGATATGATTATAATTTCTAAAAAAGGACAAGTCATCAGACTGCCCATTAAATCAGTGAACATTTTAGGACGCGCTACCCAGGGGGTAAGATTAATGAAGTTCAAAGATGTTAATGATAAAGTTTCTTCAGTAACACTTATATAAATAAAGCCCCCGCTAGTCGGGGGTTTTTGGACTATATTTTAAAATAGTGATAATCTTTAAATATTATGGCAGAAGATAGAGTGATATCAGCTAAACAGCAGAGCACAGATCGCACGTGGGATCTTACTTTACGTCCTCAGAAACTTAAAGATTACGTTGGTCAAGAGCAAGTTAAAAAAAATTTGGAAATTATTTTGACTGCCGCTAAGAATAGAAAAGATACTATTGATCATACTTTGTTATATGGTCCCCCAGGGCTTGGAAAAACAACTTTAGCTCATATTATAGCCAAAGAGATGGGAGTGGGAGTAAAAGTTACTTCTGGTCCAGCAATTTCTAAAGCTGGAGATTTGGCAGCTATTATTACTAATTTACAAGATGGTGATATTTTATTCATAGACGAGATTCACCGGCTTAACAAGACAATAGAAGAGATACTCTATCCAGCTATGGAAGATTTTGCTTTAGATATTATTTTAGGCAAAGGTCCTTCTGCTCAAATACTTCGTTTAGATTTACCTAGGTTTACTCTAATAGGAGCTACTACTAGATACAATTTAATATCCTCTCCACTCAGAGATAGGTTTGGAGTAACTTTTAGATTAGATTTTTATAACGACAAAGAATTAGCCCAGATTGTCAAAAGAGCGGCTGATATTTTAGCTATTGATATAGATGATCAAGCTACTATGGAAATTGCCTCTAGGTCTCGGGCTACCCCTAGAATAGCTAATAGGATACTTAAAAGGGTTAGAGACTTTGCTCAGGTAAAAGGTAATGGTCAGATTTCTCATGATTTATCTAAACAAGCCTTAGAGATGATGTCTATAGATGCTAAAGGTTTAGATGATTTAGATAGAAAACTATTAACTGTATTAGTAGATAATTTTTCTGGTGGTCCAGTGGGAATTGGTACTTTAGCAGCCGCTGTTCAAGAAGAGGCTGGCACCATTGAAGAAATATTTGAGCCATATTTAATGCAGTTAGGATTATTATCTCGTACATCTTCTGGTAGAGTGGCTACTGATAATACTTATAAATACATCGGTAGAGAAAAAGATGGTGATAAAAATAAATTATTTTAATTTATGAAACTTTCTTTATTTGATTACAACCTTCCTAAAAATTTGATTGCTCAGAAACAAATAAAACCGCGTGACCATTCGCGGCTTTTAATATTAGATAGAGCTAAACAGAAAATATTTCATGATTATTTCTATAATTTACCCCAGTATTTAACTGCTAATGATGTTTTGGTTATCAATCAAACAAAGGTTTTTCCAGCTCGTTTATATGGTAAAAAGAAAACAGGTGGTCAAGTTGAAATTTTATTAACTGAAAACAAAAGAAAGGGTAATTGGTTGGCTCTAATTGGTGGACGAAATATTAAAGTAGGAGATATTATATATTTTGATAAGAAGTTAGAAGCCAAAATTATAAAAGATATAGACGGGAAAACCAAACAGATTAAATTTAATATAGTTGATAATAAATTAGAAAAAATTATTGAGACTATTGGTCACACTCCATTGCCTCCATATATTAAAACTCACGATAGTCAAAAGATTAAAAATGATTATCAGACTATTTATGCTAAAAATAGTGGTAGTGCAGCTGCTCCTACAGCTGGTCTTCATTTTACAGATAAAGTTTTTAAAAAAATAGAAAAACTTGGTGTTAAAGTTTTTAGAGTTACTTTGCATGTTGGTTTAGGCACTTTTGCTCCAGTAGAAGTTGATGATATTAAAAAACATAAAATTCATCATGAGTGGGCTAGTGTTGATAGGCAGACGGCTAATGCTTTAAATAGACTAAAAAGCCAAGGTAAGAATATAATAGCTGTGGGGACTACCAGCGCTAGAACATTAGAAGCTTTTGTTAATAATAGTGGTAAATTATCATCTGGTAATAAATGGGTAGATATTTATATTTATCCAGGTTATAGATATAGATTTGTAGATGATTTGATAACTAATTTTCATTTACCAAAAAGCTCTTTATTATTTATGGTATCAGCTTTAGCTTCGAGAGAACTTATTTTAAAAGTATACAAAAGAGCCATTAAATTAAAATATAGATTTTTCTCTTTCGGCGATGCTATGTTTATCACTAAAGACAGATTATAGTGTTTGACAGAAAGTCCATTTATTGTAAGATAGTTATAATAAAATGAACATTACAATATAGGAGATTAGAAATGAGACATTCATTTGCTGTTTTCATTTGTTCCTGGTTTTATACCAGTTTTCTTCCACCTTTTTGGCCATTTAGAAAAATGGCTGGTACCTATGGTACATTTTTTAGTCTGCCACTTTGTTGGCTGATATTTTATTTCGGAGGAGAGAACACCACAGTTTTGTGGGCAGTAACTTCGTGGATAGTTTTTTGGATAGGCATTATGTTTGTTGCTAATGCCGAAAAAGATATCGGTCTTCGTATAGACTGGAAAGGAAAGAAAAAAGACAGAGATCAGAATGAGATAGTGATTGATGAAACACTGGGGATACTAATTACTTGTTCCCCCCTAGTTTTTATGAGAGTGGAGAATATATATTTAACACTCTTTGTGGCTTTTATTCTATTTCGTATTTTTGACATCGTTAAGTTTCCTCCTGCCAGAACATTTGATAGGATGAAGAACTCCTTTGGAGTGATGATGGATGATTTTGTGGCTGGCCTTTACGCAGCTCTTGTCCTGATGATATGTATCGATGTTTTTAATATGTGATAGAACAAAAAGCTTAAAACCACGCACTGGTGCGTGGTTTTATTAATTTTTTATCAGTTAATATTATTTATTTTATAATTTTTACTATTCCTTTATCAGCATCTACTTCTACCAAATCACCATCACGTAATACTTTAGTGGCTATTTTAGTAGCAATTACACAAGGTGTTTTCATTTCGCGAGCTACTATAGCAGCATGACTAGTAACACCCCCTTGATCAGTGACAAAGGCGCTAGCTTTTTTCATGGCTGGTAATAAATCTGGTTGAGTAGCAATAGACACTAATACATCTCCTTCTTTCATTTTTTGCATATCTTCTATGACATTTACTATTCTAACTACTCCTTTAGCATGACCACGACATCCACACTGTCCTTTAATTTCAGACACAGCTTCTATTTTTTCAGTTTGAATTAATTCAGCCGCCTGTTTAGCTTGAGAACCTATGTAGAACATATGTTCATTTTTATCTGTATAATGTACTGTAAATTCAATTCTTTTCTTTATTTCATCTTTATTAATTTGATTTTTAAATAAAGCATTATATATCTCTTCAGTAGTCATGAATTTAGTTTCTTTGATGCTTAAACCTAAACGATTACCAATTTCTTCTACTATGGGTACCATACGGTAGAGAGCAAACAGTTGAGCATAGCGACGATATATTTTGGTTATCATAAATTCGCCCCACTGGTCAAAGAAAATTTTATATTTAGCAGATAGTTTTAATTGTTTTATTATACTATCTCTTTTTTTTATTAAATTTTTAATTTCTTCATTTTCCTCTTTGATAGTTTTTGCTACATTAGGATCGTTATTAACTAATTTCACTAGTTTTTTTAAATAGTGCTCAAAATTATACACACCTTGTTCCTCTGTAAATAGAAATTTAGTATAGAAATATTTTTCGTAATGTTTTTCTAATACCTTAACAATATTTGGTTCAATTTTGTCTATTAACTCTCTAACTTTTTCTTCGAATTTAGCTTCGTATTCAGGGGAGTGGGTGTATAGTCCAAAGAGCTTAACATCCTCCTCTTTAAATTTTTTGAATAAAGTTTTGAATAATTTTAATTGTTTAGAGTTAGCCTGTACTTTAGCAGCTAATTCTTTAATTTCGTCTTCTTCCATTTTAATAAGGGAAGGCCTAGTGGGTTCTGTCAAAGTCATTAGGGTTTCAGCCATATCATTTTCTCTCACTCCTAAATTTTTTAATATTTCTTTACCTTTCTCAGTTAGATTATTATGAAACATGTCAGCGGCTACAGGAATCCAGCCATATCTGTAATAATCAGTATGTATATCTTCGTGTGCTTTATATAATTCCCATAATTTTTTATTTGATAATTTATTTAAATTATCAGAAGGTAATTTTTCACAGTAGCTGACTAATTTGTCAGACCATTTTTCAATGTTTTTATTTACCTCCTCCATAAATTTAGGATTGTCTACAAATTTATCAACTAGATTTTGGCCAACTTCGTAAGCGTCTTGTTTATCAAAATAAAACCACAAATGGTAGTCTTTAAATATGGAAACAACTTTTTTATAAGCCTTACCGCTGGGGTTGGCAAACTCGTCTACAAAACAGTTGGTCCATATTTGGCAAAAGAAAGGGCACATATTAGGAATATCTTCACCTAATAGCCATTCAGTTTCAAACTTATCTTTAAAATCAGCTATTCTGTTTTTTTCAAATAAGTTTACTAATTCTTGGTGTGATTTATATTCTTTGTTGAGGGAGTAGTATTTTTTGCCTTTAACAGTTTTAGAGTTAACGATATTATCTCTGACTAACTTATCTAATTCCCTAGTAATATTGGCAGGATCTTTAGCTAATTCTTTAGATAATTGAGTCATATAGAAACTTTTGTCTCCATTTTTAGTAAATAAATCAAGAATTTCGTAAGAAGTTTGTGATTTAAATAGATTTTTCATAAATATTGTCTATTAAACTAATTTTATTGTTATCTAAACAATTTTTATCATATGGTAATAAAATTGTCAATAATAAAAAGAACTCCGTCTGCCCCAATGTAGACGGAGTTCTATAAACTTTCCATGTCCATATTAAATTGTATTATTTCATCTTAGTCTTGTTATATTAAACAAGTAATTTTGTTTTCTTTGTGCTTTTTCATACGCACGCTTTACTTATGTTAATATGTTAGACAAAGAATTTACAACAAAGGACAGGGGCACCTGTATTATAGCATAAGTGTTAAGCTAGTTAAAATGAAAATGTACTGTGTCTCCATCTTTTACAATATAGTCTTTACCTTCCATTTTCATATGACCAGCTTCTTTGGATTGATTCCATCCACCATCATTTAATAAATTTTCCCAGTTTATGACCTCAGCTCTAATAAATCCTTTTTCAAAGTCAGTGTGTATGACACCAGCTGCTTGCGGAGCTTTGGTACCAGCTGTAATAGTCCAAGCTTTGGTTTCTTCTGGACCGGTGGTTATAAAAGTAATTAAATTAAGTAATTTGTAGCTAGCAGTAATTAGATTATGTAGTCCGCTGTTAGTAATACCTAATTCTTTCATATATTCTTTAGCATCATTATCATCTAGATCGGCTAATTCCGCTTCAGTCTTGGCACAAATAGAAATTGAATTTTCAGGTAGATTTAAATCTTTGCCGACATCAGATTCATCTATGTTGTATAGATAAATTATAGGTTTAATAGTTAAAAGATTTAATTGTTTGATTAGTTTTTCCTCGTCAGCATTTAATTCCAAAGTATTTAATAATTGACTGCCTTCTAAATGAACCAAGGCCTTCTCCATTAGCTCTTTTTCTAAGTCTAGTATTTTATCATGAGGTCCTTTGATTTTAGATACCACTTTGTCTAAATGGTTTTTTACTACATCTAAGTCAGCCATTATTAATTCTAGATTAATAACCTCTTTGTCGTTTTCAGGATCAATATCACCATGGACATGAGTAACATTTTTATCAGTAAATTTTCTAATTACTTGGACTATAGCATCTACTTCTCTGATGTTGGATAGGAATTTATTACCCAAACCTTCTCCTAGAGATGCCCCCTTAACTAGCCCAGCAATATCTACGAATTCAATAGTAGTAGGAATTATTTTTTTAGATTTTGATACTTCAGCTAACTTATCTAATCTGTCATCTGGTACGGCTACTACACCAACATTGGGATCAATAGTACAAAAAGGGTAGTTAGAAGCTTCTACCTTATTTTTAGTTAATGCTTGAAATAATGTTGATTTACCTACATTGGGTAGGCCGACAATTCCTAAGGAAAATGACATATATTTTTATTGTTATAAACAGAAAGAATTAAATCATAAAGCCAATAAAAAGGCAATATTTATCAGTTGGATTTATTTTTTTATTTAGGTTATAATATCCCTACTTATGAAGGCTATTGATTTCAAAAAAGAGTTAAATAGTGAACAATATGAGGTCGTTACCGCTGGTAATGGTCCTCATTTAGTTTTGGCTGGAGCAGGCTCTGGTAAAACTAGGACTTTAACCTATCGGGCTGCTTGGTTGATATCTCAAGGAATAAAACCGGAGAAAATATTGCTTTTAACTTTTACGAATAAAGCAGCCTATGAGATGATATCACGAGTCAAAAAGCTCTTAGGGTTAAAAGTAGAGGCTAAGTTTCCTTTATGGGGAGGGACTTTTCATTCTGTGGCTAATAGGCTACTAAGAATTTATGGTAAGTATGTAGATATAGCACCTGATTTTACCATTATAGACACAGATGATAGTAATAATTTATTAAAATTAATCTCTCAAGACTATTTTGGATCACTGGCTAAAAAACATCAACCATCTCCAGGGGTACTAAGAGAGACAATTAGTTTTGCTACTAATTCTAAGATAAGTATTAGTGATAGTTTAGAAACTAAGTTTTCAGAGTGGATGCCTCTATTAGAAAATATAGAAAAAATTGCTTCTGAATATCAAAGAAGAAAAAGACAATCAAATGTTTTGGACTTTGACGATTTATTAATATTTTGGAAATCATTAACTGAACATCCAGAAGCTTCTCAAATATTACAAAAAAAATGGGAGTACGTTTTAGTAGATGAGTATCAGGATACTAATGTTATTCAAGCAGAAATTATTTTTAATTTATCTAAAGGACATAATAATATTTTAGCAGTGGGAGATGATGCTCAAAGTATTTATTCTTTTAGAGCGGCTAATATTAGAAACATATTGGAGTTTCCAGAGAAATTTAAAGATACTAAACTACATAAATTAGAAACCAACTATCGTTCCACTCCAGAAATACTAGATGTGGCTAATCAGATTATAGCAGCCAACACTAAGCAGTTTGTTAAAAACTTGAAAGCTGTTAAAGAGTCTCATGTTAGACCAGAGCTAGCCGCTCTGATGAGTCCTACCCAAGAAGCTAACTATATTGCTGACAAGATAGAAGAGCATTTGGATAGAGGTCTGAGACCAGATCAGATAGCGGTGTTATTTAGAGCAGCCTCATATAGTCAAAATTTAGAAATGGAATTAAATAGGAGAGGTATTAATTATGAGATAAGAGGGGGTTTGCGTTTTTTTGAAAGAGCCCACATTAAAGATTTATTATCATATATCAAAGTATTGGGAAATGTAAAAGATGAAGTGGCTTGGCTTAGGATATTGCAGATGGAAGAAGGTATTGGTCCAGTGACTGCTCATAGAATATATCAGGAAATAATTAAAGTTGGCGATTTATCAAAGTTAAGAGATGTGGATTTTGATTTAGCAGATAAAGCAGGAGTGGCTTGGAAAGGATTATTAACCTTATTTGAAGATTTATTAACTCATAAAGACACTAATATTAGTAAGTTAATTAACATTGTTATTAATTTCTATCAACCCTATCTTAAAGAAAAATTTACTGATTACAGACAACGTGAAGATGATCTAGAACAATTAGCTATATTTGCTTCTAGTTATGATTCTTTGGAATTATTTTTAAATGAAATTGGTCTGCAGGAAAGTTTTTCAGGACGTGAATCAGAGAATAGAGAGGATAATATAGTACTGTCTACAGTTCATCAGGCTAAAGGTCTAGAATGGGAGCTGGTTTTTGTGATTAACATGACAGATAAATCATTCCCTCACCCTTTTTGTGTTAGAGAAGAGGAGATTGAAGAAGAGAGAAGATTGTTTTATGTAGCTACAACTAGAGCTAGCAGATATTTATGCTTAAGCTATCCTTTGTCTATGTTTAGATATGATGGTTTTCAGTCTTTGAAACCCTCTCCTTTTTTATCTGATATTGATAGTGACTTATTAAATCACAATGAAATGTCTAGAAGTGCTACTTATGCATCAGAAGATGGTATAGAATATACTCCTGATCCAGATGGATTTTTACCCGATGTTAGTGATTGGTAATTTAATTTGATATAATAGAAAAATGGAAAATAAGAAAGACAAAATAGTATTAGATTTGGAAACCAAGAAGACTTTTGATGAAGTAGGTGGGCATCATAATAGTGATAAGCTAGGAGTGTCTTTGGTTGGTGTTTATTCATATAACAAAGACAAGTATCGTGGTTTTAAAGAAGAGGAATTTGATGAACTTTTAGAGTTATTAAAAAATACAGAACTTTTAATTGGTTTTAATAGTAAAAGTTTTGATTTAACCGTGCTCCAACCATACTACAAAGATTTTGATTTGCGTTCCATACCTCACCTAGACATTCTAGAAGAAGTTGTTTATGCTCTAGGACACAGATTAAAATTAGAATCTGTTGCTCAGAGCACCTTAGGTTATGGTAAGTCTGGATCAGGATTGGATGCTATCATGTATTATCGTAATAATGATTGGGATAGTTTGATAAAGTATTGTCTAGATGATGTTAAAGTGACTAAAGAAGTATATGACTACGGCTTGTCACATGGAAATATTTGGTATCATAATGCTGGCAAGAAAGAAAGCATTGTCGCTCGTTGGGGCAAGAGTAATGGTAGTACTATTGCTGATAAGATAAAGCAGGCCTTAAAGAATGGAGAACAAATTGAAATAGAATATATGGATGAGCAAGGGGAAACCACTAGAAGAAAGATCGATATTCAAAATATTAATGGTAATAAGATAAAAGCTTTTTGTCATTTGAGAGATGCCGTTAGAGTATTTGATTTAGATAGGATAAAGGATATGAAAGTCATTGGTAAGATGGATTCGTGGCAAAATACATTGTTATAGAATAAAACACCTTATTATAAAGGTGTTTTTATATTGACAAAATTTAAATTTTATGCTATAATTTAAAGATTTTAGATGTGTACTATTAACAATAAAAACAGGAGCAATAGCTTCAGGAGGATGTTATGGCTAGTGGTGATTTTCGTAAGCTGGATAGACTGTGGTATTTGGGGATAGCGGTTTTCGCCATCATGATTTTTGTCGTACCGATTATCATGGATTCATGCAACAACATCATGGATTCATGCAGCAACCAGGATAGCGGAATCGAAGAGCAGCAGTTTTCCCAGATGGCCGAAAAGCTCAAAGCCAGCCAGTCGGGTGACATGCTGGAATTTGCCAGCAACCAGTTCGCTTTCGTCAAGAAAGTCGAAGATGACGTTATCCTTCTCAGGCACGTTCACTCACCGTCGTCTCGGATTTTCATATCCGATCTGGCCAAGCAGGTCATCGATATACACCGTGTCGGCAATTCCGATCGGTGCAGCGCCCTGGAGAGACTGGCCAAGTCTATCTACTACTAAGTTCCTGACCAACCGGTCTCAAATTTAGAAGCCGCTAACGCGCAACGCGTCAGCGGCTTCTTTCGTTTATTTAAAATTATTTATTTTGAGATAATTTGACTGTATTATAAAGAAGCATAGCTACAGTCATCGGTCCTACTCCACCTGGCACCGGAGTAATAAATTTAACCTTATCAAAAACATTAGAATAATCTACATCTCCTACTACATAATCATTATCTATTTTATTAGTGCCTATATCTATAACAATAGCATCTTTTTTAACCATATCTTCTTTTATAAAGAATGGTTTACCACAAGATACTATTAGAATATTAGCCTGAGATGTTTTTTCTTTTAGATCTTTATCATTAGGATTTACCAGTGATACTTTTACATTTCTATCTTCTAATATTTTTATCATTGGCTGAGAAAATACTTTAGATTTAGAAACTATTACCGCAGATTTATTTTTTAGATCTTCTTTAGTTTCTTCAAGTAATCTTAAAATTCCTAAGGGTAGTCCCGGAGTAATGTATGATTTATTTTTTAGAAAATTTTCTATATTCTCAGGATGGAAACCGTCTACGTCTTTTTTAATATCAATTGATTTGATAACTTTGTCAGTATCAAACTTTTTAGGTAATGGTAACTGTACTAAAATAGCATCAACATGTTCATCTTTGTTCAAAAAATTAATGGTGTCTAGAATTTCTTTTTCATCTATATTAGCGTCTAATAGATATTCATGAAAACTAATACCAACATCATGACAAGCTTTTTTCTTTTTAGATACGTAAAGATGGCTAGCAGGATCATCACCTACTAAAATAATTGCTAAACCAGGTTCCATATTTTTTTTAGCAATTTTTTCTTTAATTTGTTGTTGTATTTGTAGAGCTAACGCCTTACCATCTAATATCTTTTCCATTATAGTTCTGGATATAGTTTAAATTCTTTCATTAAATCAATGATTTTCTTTTTATTTTCCTCAATAGCTTTCTTAGTTTTTAGAGTATCAATTAATACATCCGCTACTATAGTTATATCTTTTTCTTTTAGACCCCTAGTAGTTAAGGCCGCAGTTCCTAATCTTATGCCAGAAGGATCCATAGGAGAACGTTTATCAAACGGAATCATATTTTTATTAGTAAAGATATGAACTCTATCAAGTAGAGTTTCCGCTTCTTTACCAGATAATCCTAAGGGTGTTACATCTATCATTAGCAAATGATTATCAGTGCCATCTGATATCATTCTGATAGAGGCTTCTCTAAATTTATTTTCTAAAGTTTTACAGTTTAGTAATATTTGCTTTTGGTATTCTTTAAATTCAGGATTTAAGGCTTCGCCAAAAGCCACTGCTTTAGCAGCTATTATATGTTCTAGTGGTCCACCCTGCATTCCAGGAAACACAGCAGAATCTATTTTTTGAGCTAAGCTCTTTTTACCTTCAGGATCTAATCTATCTTTTATTTTAGATAGTATCATAGCTCCTCTAGGACCACGTAGCGTCTTATGAGTAGTAGTAGTAACTACATCAGCATAGGGAATGGGATCGGGATGAAGTTTGGCAGCAACTAATCCTGCGATATGAGCCATGTCTACCATTAGATATGCCCCTACTTCATCAGCAATAACTTTAAAAGCTTTAAAATCAATTTGACGAGAGTAAGCAGAAGCACCAGCTAGTATGATTTTTGGTTGATGTTCTTTAGCTAACTTCCTTACTTCTTCCATATCAATTCTTTCATCCTTTTCTGATACGCCATAGCTTACAAAGTTGTAGAATTTGCCAGAAAAGTTTACAGGATGACCATGAGTTAAATGTCCGCCATGAGCTAAAGAAAATCCTAGTATAGTATCTCCTAAATTAGCCAAAGCAAAATAAGCTTCCATATTAGCTTGAGAACCAGCATGAGGTTGGACATTAACATGTTCAGCGCCAAATAATTTTTTAGCTCTGTCTATAGCCAGCTGTTCTGATTGATCTATGAATTCATTACCACCATAATATCTTTTAGAAGGATAGCCTTCTGCATATTTGTTGGTAAGTATTGATCCGGCTGCTTGCAGTACAGCTAAAGACACAAAGTTTTCAGAAGCTATCATCTCCGCACCCAATCTTTGACGTTCTAATTCTTTGGCTAATATATTAGAAATTTCAGGGTCTATTTTTGCAATATTTTCCATTTTTTATAGGTTAATAGTGATATTTAGTTTAGCATATTGTAGTTTTTTTACAAATTACAAAGGTCCATTATTGCTAATGGACCTTTTTAGAGAAGGACACTCAGGCTATTTGGACTTTGCCGTTTTTGATAAGCCAGTCATTGATGGATGACAATCTTATTTTCCAATGCCGGTCTTCGCGGACAGACTCTAGACAGGGAATGCCTTTTCTGGCTAGCTGGCGAATATAGCCAACGGATAGCTTCATGTACTGGGCGGCTTTGATAGGAGTCAGCCACCCGTTTAATTCCTGCCAGTGATTGAACATCATGGCACGCAGTGAGGTAAAGTTGTAGCCATAAGTAGCTACTGCGTTGTAGATGTCCATACCATCGTTGATCTCGCCATCGTATTCCTCTAGCGCTGGAATGCAGACATTCTCCAATAGTTGGATTTTTTTGTCTGATACCATTTGTCTGGCACACAGGATCTTAAGATGGTTTATAAAATCTCGCTGTTGGTCACGACCCAAATGTGGCCATTTAGTGAAGATTAACAAAATATCCTCCTTGATTTGTGAGTATTTTACTCTGTTAGTGTACAAGTTTATATTTTCTTGGTCATGTATGTACCTTCTAGCTTATAACCAAGTTTTTTATAATAATTTCTAACTCCAATTCCAGATATGACAGCTACTTTATTTATACCTCTGGCTTTAGTAATTCTTTCTGCTTCAGCCATTAATTTTTTACCAAATCCCATATGTTGAGTCTGAGATATTTCATCGTCTTGATCTTCGCTATAGGTAGGTATCATTTTTCCATAGACGTGTAGCTCTCTGACTAGAGCAGCATTTTTAAGTTCATCAAATATATTTTCAGATATATCATCGTTAAAGCGTAATCTTAAAAAAGCATAAAGTTTACTTTTATCTTCAGATTCAAAAGAAATGAATATTTCATCACCATCAGAAGCACGGTACTCTCTCTTTACTAAAATTGCTTTGTCAGTATCTTTGTTATCATCTCTTACTTCACGACATCTAATACACTGACAAGCTTTACCTTGTTTTTTCATTTCAGTTTGTAAGTGTTGTCTTAAGTTAGTAACTTTGTTGCCAGCTATAATACTTTCTTCTGGTATATCTCTAATTAATCGGTTGATTCTTATCCAAGGAGGAGTAATTTCTTTTATTTTCAAGAGTAGATTAATCAAATCTTTAGCTGAGTATGGCTGATATTTACCTTCTTGATACCATTTATTTAACTCAGCGTATTCATTAACAATACAGGGATATATTTTTATTTGATCTGGTTGTAAGTCAGAAGATGTGTAGACATACTTCATCATCTCTAAATCTTTGTCTGGTGTTGAGCCTGGTAAATCAGGCATGTAGTGGTGGTCTACTTTAAGTCCCACTTCTTTTAACATTTTAGTAGCTTTGATAGACTGTTCAATACTGTGCCCTCTGACAATTAAATCTAGCACTTTATTATCAGTGTGTTGAACTCCTAATTGAACACGAGTAGCGCCTAGCTCTCTCATCCTTTTAATTTCCATTTCATTGATATAGTCTGGTCTAGTCTCAGGAGTCAATCCTATAATTTTGTATTTAGCATTTTCATTTATGTCTTGTTCTTCTTTTAAAGATAAGGGTTTTCTTTTTTTCTCTTCATCAAAAGTATTGGCAGCGTAGAATAGGTCTCTGACAAAGTCTCTTTGGTATTTGTCTGGGTAAACAGACCAAGTGCCGCCTAATATTAAAACTTCTAGTTTATCTACCTGATGGCCATTGTTTAGTAAAGCTTTAATACGCATATTAACTTGGCGAAGAGGGTCAAATAAATTTAATTTAGCACGAGCAGCGGCTGGTTCATTAGATAGATAGCTTTTAGGCATTTCTGGTTCTGTTGGACAATAGACACATTTACCAGGGCAGACAAATGGTTTGGTTAGCACGGTGATAACAGAAACACCACTAAGAGTTCTCACTGATCTTTTAACTAGCAGTTTTTCAAAGTTTTTGTCAGCTTGAAGCTTTCCCTTTTTAACCAAATCTTTATATGATACAATAAGGTTAGCTTTAGAAGAGGGAGTAGTCTTGTTACGAGAAAATGCTTGACGTAAAGCTTTGACAAACTCAAGTTCACTAGAATTTTTATGTTCATATAATTCTAGTACCACTTTATCTAAAATTTTATCTTTAGTTTTATCCATGAAAGGTGAGAGAATAAAAAATGATTTGCGTTTACTCTATGATGATATAGCGTCCGAGTTTTCTGCTACTCGTGCTTATCCCTGGAAAGAGTTACAAGTTTTTATACCATACATTAAGAATAATTTCAAGATACTAGACTTGGGCTGTGGTAATGGTAGATTACTTAAATCTTTAGAGCAAGCTGACAAGAAATTGAATTATTTGGGAGTAGATTTTAGTGCTAAGTTAATAGAGCAGGCTAGAGCCAACCATCCTCAGACAAAATTTATCAGAGCTGATATGTCTGACCTTTCTTTTGATAGAAATACTTTTGATATAGTTTTTATGATAGCCTCTTTTCATCATATACCATCTCAAGCGGAAAGATTAGATTTACTTTACAAAATAAATGGCTGGTTAAAACCAGGCGGATTGCTGTTTATGACTAATTGGAATCTTTGGCAGAAGAAATATTTAAAATATGCACTAGAGAATTTTTGGTCTAAAAAATCTTGGAATGATTTTTTTATACCTTGGACCACTAATGATGGAGGAACAGTCTGGAGATACTATCATAGCTTTACTACTGGAGAATTAATTTATCTTTTAAAATCAACTAACTTTGATCTGGAGCCAGAAGGGGTGTATAAGACGGAGTGGAATATAAATGCTTTTGTTAGAAAGTCAAAACCAAAAGAGCTCTAGGAGCTCTTTTTTAGTTATTATCTTCTTCTGGTCTATTGCCAAAAACTTTTTCTTCTTCTTGTTTGGCCATGTTATGAGCTAGCTCATGATCAACTCCCTGGTCTTTAAGATTACATTCTAGTATTTCAT
>QZJX01000032.1 GCA_003599395.1 Ignavibacteriales bacterium
CACCATTACAGTCATTGGTCATATCGACAAAAACATAATCTCCAATTTCACCGGAGCAAACTTCGTAGTAGTCACAATCGGGACCAATTACATTGCCTGTACCAAAATCATTTCCGCCTTTTACCGCTGCAGTGACTTCTGTTTCACTGTAGATACCATTCAATGTAAAAATGAAGGTTTTACTTTCATTAGGCTGAATAGGGATATCCCACTTAATTCCATCAATTCCTGTTGTTGGATCCACACCAACAGAATATGCATAATTGGACCAAATAACGGTATGGTTATCACAAAGCTCGAGATCCCAATGTGATAATGCTGGTGGCTGTCCATTACCGGTTACAGTGTATGTCCAGGTTGATGTGTTGTTATTTAGATCATATGTAACGCCATCAAATGTAACATTAAAGTTATATATTGAAGTAGCGTTGACTTGTGTTAAGAAGATAACACAGAATAGAACTGTTAAAAACAGCTTGTTCAGTATATTGTTTCTTACCAATTGAACCTCCATTTGGTTTGTTATGTTCGTGTCTGATTTCATCATAACTACTTATCCAAAGGAGGTGCCAAGAAAATATGGCGTTTTTGCTACAAAAACGAAGAATTTACGAAGTGTGCGTGTCTCAATTTGATATTGCGATACATTTGAGAATTGGCGAATGTATTAAATTGAAGTTTCAATTAGGTAAAGATTTTACAAATTAAGGTGGTTTTGAGAGATAAGGTCTTTATTTAATAAACTAATAAGTGTAGTTTTCGCAGAAAATTAATCAAAATATTAATTTACTTCGTGCGGTATCTCAAAATGATACTAGAATTTTGCACTCTAGCATGAACTAATCGCCAATTAGACGCTTTCATTACATCAATTATTAAAATGTATTGGTGTTTTCTTTCTTTTTTATTAAAGATATAGCAATTCCAAAACCTAAAATTAATATTATTACCCCTAGTGAGAATAAAGTAGGAATATGATAAAACTCTGAAATAAGCATTTTAATACCAACATAAATCAGCACGATTACTATACTAATTTTTAAATAACGGAATTTGTTCATCATTGCAGCTAGTGCAAAGTAGAGGGATCGCAAGCCAAGTATGGCAAAAACGTTGGAAGTAAATACAATATATGGATCAGTTGTTATGGCAAAAATTGCGGGAATTGAATCGACGGCAAAAATCACATCCGTGCTTTCAATAACAAGCAGTACTAAAAATAAAGGAGTAATCGCTCTTCTTCCATTCAGATGTGTAAAAAAGTGATGACCTTCATATGTTCCGGTTACGGGGTAAAGCCGCCGTGCTAATTTCACGAGTGGATTTTCATCAGGATGAATTTCTTCATCTTTTGAAATCAGCATTTTAATTGCGGTAAGAATTAATAATCCACCGAATACATAAATCATCCAATCAAAACGATCAATTAGAGCGGCACCTGCATAAATCATAATTCCGCGCATTATAAGTGCACCTAGAATTCCCCAAAATAAAACTCTATGTTGATAAATATCCGGAACACGGAAGTATGCAAAAATCATCGCTATGACAAATATGTTATCCAGACTAAGAGATTTTTCAATCACATAACCCGTGAAATATTTTATCGCCGCTTCCTTACCGCCCATATCATGACCAACATGAAGTCCGATGCCAAGCCAATGATATTCATAAGCGAAATAGATAAGAATATTAAAAAGTAAGGAGAGGAAAATCCAAAAACCGGTCCATAACAAAGCTTCTTTTGTAGAAATTGCCTTGTCTTTTTTATGAAATACACCGAGATCAAGTGCGAGAAGTATAAAAACCAAAAGCAGAAAACCGAGCCAAAAATAGAATGTCATAATTTTTCCTAAAACGAATCAGCTAAACTAATAAATTATTTATCAACTTCTTTGTAACATTTTTAGGGCTCATTCCGTCTTTATATGTAGAAATCATGATCTCTAGAGAAAAGAAATACAGTTTGCTGGTAAAACAGCATAAAAATATGATATACGGCTATGCTCTTAACATGCTTAAGGACAGAATGGAAGCAGATGATGCGGCTCAGGAAGTATTAATACGATTTTGGGAAAATTTAGATAAGATAAATTTACTGGCGGCAAAATCCTGGCTGATGAGAACAACTCACAATTTGTGTATTGATTATATAAGAAAACGAAAACCATCTTATGAAATTGATGAAGAGTTTTCGGAATCAATAAGCGCGCAGGAAACTGAAAGTAATCCATTAATAATGACACAGATAAAAATGGCAGCATCAAAAGTAAAAGAATTAATTAAAGAGTTACCCGATCACCTAAGAAGTGTTTTTGTTCTATACGAAATTGAAGGTCTTAAATATAAGGAGATCAGTAAAACATTGGATCTCCCGATAAATACAGTAAAAGTGCAGCTGTTAAGAGCAAGAAAACAATTACAAGAAAAGATGAAACATTATGAATAATCAATTAGAAAATAAGGTACCCGAAAAAACCTTAGACTTAATTATCAATGCGGCCTACGGCAGTGTAAGTCTTTTCGAAAAAATTAAAGTCTGGTTTTTAATTAAACAAGATGAAGAATTGAAATCGCTTTATAAAGAATACAAAGCGACAGCAGATTCAATTCATTCATTACCTCATGAAGAAATGCCCGATTATATTCTTGAAAGAGTAGAACATTCGATTAATAATTCGATACAAGTTAATGAAAACAGTTTCATCTCGGATTTGTTGAGCATATTCTTGACAAAACCACAGTTAGTTTTTGTTGCAACTGCAGTTGTGGTTGGATTAATGATTACTTCAGTTTTTGTAAAAGAACAACACTACAATAATCAATATTCACAAGCTGAAATTGAATTGGCAAATAAACAAGCGCACGAAGCATTGTTGCTGGTTAGTAAAATTTTTAATACAACACATACAACACTTACGGAAGAAATTCTTCCTAATAGAGTTGTAAAACCTCTAAACGAAAGTTTTGGATATGTAAACGATTTATTCAAAAAAGGAGATATATAAAATGAAAAACTTAACAAAATATTTTGCAATAGTTTTCTTTGTAACATTCAGCATGATCTTTGCACAAAGCAAAGATTTTACAAACGAACCCGGTTATGTTGATTTTGGTGATCTATCAAAATTTGAAACCGGAGAAGGTGTAACAGAAGTTTACCTCGAAGAAAACTTACTTAAGATGGTTTCCAAAATCACAAATGAAAGTGAACCCGATGTTACTGAATTACTGAAAGGATTAAAACTCATCAAAGTTAACTCTTTCGAAGTTTCGGATAATAACGAATCTGCTTTATTAAAGCGCATGGAAGATATCGACAAAAAACTTAACGGAAAAAGCTGGCAAAGAATTGTTAAAAGAAAAGCAAAAGATGAAACTGCTTACGTTTATGTGCGAACAGGTAATTCCGATAAATTTACCGGTCTCGTAGTACTTGCATTCGATAAACCAGGCGAAGCCGCCTTCGTAAATATTGTCGGCGATATCAATCTAGAGACAATTGGCAAACTGACTAATCGTTTTGATATTCCGGCTCTCGGCAAAGTTAATGAAACAGATGAAACTAAAACCGACAAGAAATAATATGTTTATGACACAAACTCGAAAGCGGAACGTCTAAATTTTTGAAAATGGGGAAACGATTATGAAAGCAACTAAATTGATAACAATAACTTTGGCGATAGCATTTTTGTTATCCGGATGTATCGCAGTTGATGGTTATTTCAAAGGTGTAAGGAATAAAGTATTCAGCAGTGTTGAAGGTGATTTTAAAAAAGAAGTTGAATTTTCGATAGGACCGGCAGCCATAACACTTTCAAGTGCGGTTGTAAGTTTTTCGGATGCACCTGAATTTACCGACGATATGTTACGGAAAGTCGATAGAATTCAGCTTGGTGTTTATAAAAATTATGATTGGAAAAACTATAAACCCAGCTTCAATTCACTTAGAGAAATAACCGCAGAATTAAAAGACGATGGCTATGATTGTATTATAAGATCGGTTGATAATACTGACATGTTTGCGGTGATGGTTAAAACAAACACAGATAGAATAAAGGAAATGTTTGTTATTGCCGTAAATGATGAAGAGATGGTTATGACTCAAATTTTCGGTGATCTTGATGAACTTCTAGAAATTGCAATCCGATCTCAAGGCATGAACGTAAATTTTGCAAAAAACTAAATTTTTATTTGGGCTGACTGAGAAATAATTTTTAGTCGGCCTTTTTTTTCTCGCCTCCTTACAACTTTCTTCGCTTAGATGAGTCTAAATACAATAAATGGGACAATTATTCGTTTATTAGAGAACAGTTGGGGGGATTTTTTTTATGAAATTAGTAATTCTAATTTTATTTTCATTTCTAATTAGCTTTTCATTTGTATCCGCAAAGGAAAAAGCCGGTAATTCCAAGCGAGTCAATGCTTTCAAATTGGAACAATCAATAAACCTTGATGGAATTCTGGAGGAAGAAATTTGGAGCAAACCTCCTGTTAAAGAATTTACCCAGCGCGATCCGGAAGAAGGAAACCCGGCAACAGAACCAACACATGTTTGGGTCGCTTATGATGATTCATATCTCTATGTAGGTGCTCGTCTTTACGATTCCAAACTAGACGAACTTGATGCCAGTCTGGCCAGAAGAGATTCCTGGCATGATTCGGATTGGTTCACTTTTTATGTTGATCCATATCTTGATAGAAAAACCGGTTATTATTTTGCAGTCAATGCCGGCGGTTCAATCAGAGACGGTGTCTTCTATAATGATAGCTGGAACACCGATTCTTGGGATGGAATTTGGGAAGCCAAAACTTCTGTCAACGGTGATGATTGGACTATTGAAATGAAAATCCCGTTTTCACAATTACGTTTTAATCAAGCCGATGTAATGAACTGGGGAATAAATTTTAAAAGAGAATTAAAAAGAAAAAAAGAAGTTACCTACTTTGTAATGATTCCTAAAACTGAAAGCGGGTTTGTTTCTCACTTTGCAACTCTTGAAGGAATTCAAGGGGTTGAACCAAAACAAAGATTAGAAATTCTTCCTTACATTGTTCAAAAAGCGCAATATCTTGTACATGATGAAAATGATCCTTTCTATAAGGGCAATCAATACAAAACAACATTTGGTGCAGATATAAAAGTTGGAATAGGAACTAACTTGAATTTGGATTTAACAGTTAATCCTGATTTCGGTCAAGTAGAAGTTGATCCCGCTGTATTAAACTTGTCGGCATTCGAAACTTACTATCCTGAAAAAAGACCATTTTTTATTGAAGGCGGAAATATATTCAGCTTTGGTTCTAATGGATCAAACAGTAATTGGGGATTTAATTTCGGAAATCCCGATTTGATTTATTCGAGAAGAATCGGAAGATCGCCGCAAGGTCCGGTTCCGGACAATGAGTATGTAAATTATCCAACCGAGACAAGAATATTAGGTGCTGCAAAACTGACAGGTAAATTAAACGATACATGGTCTCTCGGTGCAGTAAGTGCCTTAACCGAAAGAACATATGCGAATTATCGATTAGAAGGGAATGAACATCAAATTGAAGTAGAACCCCTTACTCATTATGGTGCAATTAGAGCGCAAAAAGAAATAAACGGCGGAAAACAAGGTTTGGGTTTTATTGCTACAGCCGTTAATCGTGACTTAAGAACTCCCGAACTTGAAGCAAGAATGAGTGATCAAGCATATGTATTCGGTCTTGATGGTTGGACATACTTGGATGATGATGAAACTTACGCACTTACAGGTTATGTAATCGGTTCATATACTACCGGATCAAAAGACTATTTAACCAGATTACAAAAGCAACCGTATAGATATATGCAAAGACCCGACGCAACGTATATGACTCTCGATACAAATAGAACTTCACTTTCAGGTTTTTATTCACGTATAGCATTGAATAAACAAAAAGGAAATTTTTATATAAACTCAGCTCTTGGTTTGGTTTCACCGGGATTTGAAAACAATGATCTTGGTTTCCAATGGATGGCTGATAGAATTAACGGGCATACTGTTCTCGGTTATCGTTGGTATGATCCAGATAGTTTATTCAGACAAAAATGGTTTTATGTTTCTCACGCACGAACATACGATTTTGAAGGAAACAATTATCAAAACTTGTTATGGGGAAGAATCGGCGGACAATTTCATAATTATTGGGAATTCGGATTAGTTCTATTTAGCCAGACAGAAACCATGGTTAAAACTCTTACACGCGGTGGTCCGTTGATGAAAAATCCTAGTTATTACGGAATTGAATTTTGGGGAAATACCGATAGCAGAAAAGATGTGATGTTTTATGCCGGTGGATATTTTAATTCTGATGCACTTGGTTCAAATGCTTACAACGCATGGTTAGAAATGGTTTGGAAACCAAATTCTCAAATTTCATTTACATTTGGTCCAGAATACCAATTCATGCATGAAAAAACACAATGGGTAACTCGAATCGAAGACGCATCTGCGGTTAACACTTACGGTAACAGATATATTTTTGCAAACATCGACCAGGATCTTTTAGCCGCAAATATTAGATTAAATTGGACTTTCACACCGACGTTGAGTTTACAATTGTATTTACAACCATTATTTGCTGTCGGGGCCTATTCCAATTTCAAAGAAGCTGCGAGACCGAGTTCGCTCGATTATAATGATTACGGTAAAAACGGATCGACAGTCAGTTATGATTCCGAAAACTCTGAATATACAGTTGATCCTGATGGTGATGGACCAACTAGTTCGTTTACTTTTGGTAATCCGGATTTTAATTTCAAATCATTAAGAGGAAATATTGTATTACGTTGGGAAGTTCTTCCCGGTTCAATATTTTACTTCGTGTGGGCGCATGATCAAACAAATTTTGATGATCCGGGCAAATTTAATTTGGGTAATGATTTCAAAAATTTATGGGCTGCCGAAGGGAATGATATTTTCTTAGTAAAGTTTTCTTATTGGTTTGATATGTAAATTGTAACCGTAGACTTTATGTCTGCCGTTTTTCATGTCGGCATAAAGCCGACGGTTACATTAATAGTTCTTCATCACGAAGCAATAATAAAATTGCCGATTGACTTACAATCACCATCTTTTGCTTATCAAGTTCAATATCAATTGCATCGCGTCTTAAGAATAATGCAAAGTCACCTTCCTTTGCTTGTAGCGGAATATATTTTGTCTCTTTTTCTTTCCAAACTTCTGTTTCATCTGTCGTTGCGGGGATTGGATAACCGGGACCAACTTTAATAATATATCCACCTTGAACTTTTTCTTTTTCCGTTACACCCGGGGGAAGATATAATCCGCTTCTAGTCTTTTCTAAATCGCTTTCCGGTTTAATTAAAACTCTGTCACCGACAACAATTATTCTTTCTGTTTTTACCACACTCATCTCCAATCATTTCTACAAAATTACAAAGCAAAATTAGCTTATACCAGCAACAAAATAGTACACTTTGCATTTTCTGTCATTTAATAAAAAAGCCCGATCAAATTAATGACCGGGCTTTATTTGCAGTAAGAATTTTCTCTTAGTGAATAATTTTTACTTCAGCTGCTTGTAATCCTTTAGGACCTTGAGTAATAGTAAATTCAACTTTCGCATTTTCTTCTAAAGATTTATATCCATCACCAACAATTGAATCGAAGTGAACAAAAACATCTTCTCCGCCTTCTTGTGAAATAAATCCGTAACCTTTAGAATTGTTGAACCATTTTACTGTACCTTGTTTACGCTCTGCCATAACAGATGCTCCTTTTAAAAATTTTAAATAATTGATTGTCGTGACAGGCTTTAAAAATATTGGAAGGTAATTTCTACATCTACTTGTTAAAGATACTGCCATACTGCACCCAACATAAACAAATAAAACTTAGTTACCTAATTATTTTATTTACTTTAACGCATATTTATTTCCATTATTAATGCAGTTTTTGAACTGCTTTATACCGGAAACAATCTATAAGGTGATCGTTAACCATTCCGATTGCCTGCATAAATGCATAAACAATTGTGGGACCGACAAACTTAAATCCTCGTTTCTTTAAGTCTTTGCTTATCTCTTCAGCCAAAGGAGTTTTTGCCGGCACTTCTTTCAACGACTTGAATTTATTATTTACAGTTTTAAAATCGGAGAAGTGCCAAATGTATTTATCAAACGATCCGAATTCTTTTTTTACTTGAAGATATGATTGTGCATTAGTTATAAAAGCATTTACTTTTAACTTATTGCGAATAATACCGGGATTGTTTAGAAGCTCATCTATTTTCTTTTGATTATAGTTTGCCATTTTCTTTGCATCAAAATTATCGAACGCTTTGTAATAATTTTTCTCCTTGCGAAGAATAGTAATCCAGCTTAAACCGGCTTGCGCGCCGTCAAGACAAAGTTTTGCAAATAGTTTTCTGTCATTATGTTCGGGCACACCCCAAACTGTATCATGATATTTTACATAAAGCGGATCATCCCCGCACCAAGGACATCTCTGCATTTATTATCCGTTTATTTATTGATGTTAATTTTTTTAACGATATCTTCTAATCCATTAAGTTTAATTTCATAAACAAGTCTGAGCATTTGGCCAAGCTTTCCTTCAGGAAATCCTTTTCTTTCAAACCACTCCAAGTAATATGATGGCAGATTGATCAATTTCCTTCCGGAGTATTTCCCAAACGGCATCTCGAATGAATTTAATTCTTTCAATAATTCTTTCTGTTTTTCGAGTTCGGGAATCATTTCTTCGCTTTATTATAGAGTTGAATTATCCTCGTTGATCCGCCGCCCAAACTTAATATCGTGCGCAATGCCTGATCAACCGGAATATCAACAATGGTGATTTGTTCCTTTTGAACATGATAAACAAATCCTGCCGTCGGCGCCGGACCTGATGGTATGAAGACAGTATAACTCCCGTCGGAATGTTCTTCGGTCACAAATGCCGTCATTAATGTTTCGTTCCCAAAAAGTTTTACAAGAGCTACGGCTTTAAATAAATTTTTCTCTTCACCAAAAATTTGTAAAACAGTTTCTTTAATAATTCTGTATCCGAAAATTTTTCCTAAGAATTTATTTTCAAAAGCTTCAAAGGAAACTTTACCCATTTCGGTTTTTACAAGTAATCCGACCAAAAAGAAAACAAGAATTATAAAACAGACGGCAAAAAAAGATGCAACAAATTCATTTACTCTTGCTGTCTCAATCAGAATATTTGTAATCGGTCTTATATAGCCGGTTAATGTTTCAAACAACCAATTAAGTACAACAAGTAATATTACAATCGGAAGTACAATTAAAAAACCACCGACGAACGTTGTACGAAGAAATATTTTAAAGTTTTCCATATTTCCTCCTTTCAATTGCACTAAAATAACATTTTTATTTTTGTCGATTGAATTTAATCGCGACTTTGTAGTTATTACTTTTTCTTTTATACTTGTGCCATGAATTGGTATGAAATTATAGGTTATATCGGCTCCTTTCTCATCGCAGTTTCATTAACGATGAAAAATATCTGGATGCTGCGGAGAATAAATTTATTCGGTGCTGCAACATTTGCTACTTATGGAGCAATTATTGGTGCTTATCCGGTACTTGCATTGAATAGTTTTATCGCGATAGTTGATATTTACTATTTGTGGGGAATGTATAGAAAGAAAGATTACTTCACGCTTTTACCTACAAACGGTCCGCAAGGAAAATATTTACTTAAATTTTTGGATTTCTATGGTAAAGATATTTCGGCAATTTTTCCCAACTTCAAAAAAGAAGATCATCCCGATGCACAATTTTATTTCATATTAAGGAATATGATTCCTACCGGACTTTTTGTTTTTAAGGAAGAAGATCATGAAACCATTCACATCCTTTTAGATTACGCCATTCCGGATTATAGAGATTTAAAAAACGCAAAGTTCCTTTTCTTTACTGCCGATTTTATGAAAGAGAAAGGTTATAAAAAATTAATCACCGAAAGTCATCACCAAATTCACGATAAATATTTAAAAGCTCTTGGATTTGAAAGGATCGATGACAAGACTTTTCTAAAAACACTAGATCAATAATTTTCTATTGTTGATCAAATCTAATTACTACATTTCCTTTTTTATGTCCTTTGTCAACATATTTATGAGCTTCAGCAATTTGCTCAAACGGATATATTTTATCGATAACCGGCTTAAGCTTACCTGCTTCCACTAATTCCGATAAGAAAACTAAATCTTTTTTCTTTTCTTCGTTTGGTCTCAAACCTGTAAAAGTAATTATGGCTTTTTTCTTGCTTGCTTTGGATGTCCACATCATTTGAAATAAAATTTTCAAGCTTATAACCGGATTTAAATAAATCCCATTTTCACTTAAAAGCTTTTTACATGTTTTAAATGAACTCATCCCGATTGAATCAAATATTATATCATACTTTTTATTTTGTCGGGCGAAGTCTTCTTTTTTATAATCAATTACATAATCAGCCCCAATTGATTTTACCAAATCAACATTTGAAGTACTGCAAACTCCGGTTACTTTCGCTTCAAAATATTTTGCGAGTTGAACACCAAATGATCCAACCGAACCGGACGCGCCGATTATTAAAATCTCATCACCCTTTTTAATTTTCCCTGAATCTCTTAAAAACGGTAAAGCGGTTAAAGCCCCGGATGGAACAGATGCGGCTTCTTCCATTGACAGATTGTCGGGTTTTGAAACAAGCGGACCTTCTTCAGGCATAGTATAATATTCGGAATAAGTTCCTCTCGATTCATCTGCTGCCCCAAACACAAGATCACCCTTCTTAAAGCGAGTAACATTTTTGCCCGTTTCTATTACTTCTCCTGAAAACTCAGTCCCTAATATTTCATTTTTGGGTTTTGTAATTCCGGTCGCCACTCGGGCAAAGAATTGATCACCTTTACGAAAAATAGAATCCACTGTTGTGACGGTTGAAGCACTCAGTTTAATTAATAATTCATTTTCTTTTGGAATTGGTTTATCTACTTCTTTTATTTGTAAAACATTTGGTGATCCATAGCTTTTATAAATTGCGACTTTCATTTATTTCTTTCCCTCTAGCTTTTGATAAAAAATATGTTTTTAGGACAAACCGATACCCGAGAAAGTTACAAGATATAGAATTAGAATCATGAATTGTGTCTTGATTAATCAGAATAATTTCCTTTACTTATGTCTCTTTTTTTGAAATTATAATTGCATTATAATTCGTTGTCAATCATTCTTGTAATCGAACTCCTAATTCCGGGAGAGAGTGTTGCGAGGAAATGATCCTGAGTTAAATATTGGACTTCACTTTTTAACTCCGGATATTTTCCGGCCAAAGCATAAATGAATTTAAATGCGGTAATTCTAACAGACGGACTTTTTTGTATTCCTTCCCACAAATTCATACACAGATTAAAGAGATTACCTTCTTGTTCCTCGTTTAATTTCATCTTGAGCAGAATTTTTATTAATTCTCTTTGGTGACCGTCTTCTTTCCCCGGTAAAACTTTTATAATCTTGTTTATATACTGTCGAATTCGCGTATCATTATTTTCCATACAGTTGCAAAGAAGCCAGGCAGCACGCCATGATATAAGTTGTTCATCTCTAATTGCTAATTCGATTGCGGTATTAAAAAATTCAGGATGAGTTTTAAGAAATGTGATCATCTCTTCTTTGCGGAAGTTAATTAACTGAGATTCTAGTGTTGGTTTCAATGATTTAGTTGCTCTATTACCAGGATAATGGTCTATTAATTATTTGATTTTGAAAATAAGTTAATTGTGAATGATTTTTACCGTCGACATCGACTATGTGAATATTTCGAGCAACATTGTAATTATTTGGTGTTCCATTCACAAAGAGAATTTTATTATTATCTTTAGTAAAATTGGGATAAAGAGCCATTCCAAATCTTGAAACATCTATATCGATTACTATCTCACTATTTTGAATATCGTATACGGTTAAGTAGCTATTCACACTATTATATCGACTCGTCACTAATAAACTTCCATCATAACTGACTGAAAAAGTGGTTAAGTCATAAACTGGATCAATTAAAACAGGTTGATATTGACTACCATCTTTTTTCATCCTATAAATATCATATGTTTCATCTATGCGAGTTGAGAAATATATCCAATCGTCAACATTACTGAATACTGGATTCCTTTGATCATAATTTGTAGAGCTAACTTCGAAGAGTGAGTTTGTGCTTAAATCAAAGCATCCTATTTTACTTATAGCATCTTCATAATAGCTACAAAATATGGAGTTATGTCTTTGAGAGTACCTTAAAAACAACACATTTTTATCAATATTAGATTTCACTATAGTTGAGACTATTTGATTATCGACTATTTCCAGTTTCTCTAAATTATAATCGTAGACCCCACCAGAGTAATTTGGTCTACTAATAGTTATAATACTTTTCTCATATTCGAACCACGTTGGATAACTTCGACTTCCGGTATAAATGGTTTTTAAATTTGATCCGTCGGTGTTCATTGTATAGATACTGATAATTTCTGAGTCCATCTCATATCCGTAAAATAATACAATCTCATTTTTTAAATTATCTTCTATATCTGTAACCGAATCGGAGCATCCTAATAGTAACAACAAAAATAAGATAGATATAAGATCTTTCCCTTTCATGCTTACCTCCAAAACAATCTTTATACTATCGATTGTAGATTTTATTTTGAATAACTGTGAGCAAACAAAATATCTTCGCTATCGTATTTTAATAAAATAACGAATATTTAACTTTGATTCCAAATAATTATGTAATTTTAAATTAGATAAATAGTATAATTATAATATTAGATGACTACAATATTTTAGTGTGACACATCAGAAGATACTTTAGCTTTGTAAAATCTTGCAAATCAAAAATCGTCTAAAAATTACTAGAAGTTTATTCGCTTAGACCGGAAAATCTCCCCAAAATGTATAAAATTTAATTAAGAAGATGGGTGAATTATAATAGGTCACTAATAATTATTTACCTTGACTAACTCCTTTTATTTCCATTACTTAACCGGCTTGATTTTATTACTTAGGAGAAATAGTGAAAGAACTTAGAAATATCGCAATAATTGCACACGTTGACCATGGAAAGACTACGTTAGTTGACCAATTATTGAAACAATGTCATGTTTTCAGAAAAAACCAAGTTGTGCAGGCACAATTTTTAGATTCAAACGATCTCGAACGAGAACGCGGAATTACAATACTTGCAAAGAATATCAGTATTCCCTATAAAGATTATAAGATTAATATTATCGATACTCCCGGTCACGCCGATTTTGGTGGTGAAGTTGAACGTGTTCTTAAAATGGCAGACGGAGTTTTGCTTTTAGTTGATTCATTTGAAGGTCCAATGCCGCAAACACGTTTTGTTTTAGAGAAAGCATTGCAGCTTCATCTTAAACCGATTGTTGTAATTAATAAAATAGACAGACCGGATAATCGCCCTGCAGAAGTTCTTGATGAAGTATATGATTTATTTATTGATTTAGGCGCAGATGAAAATCAACTTGATTTCCCTTACGTATTTGCAAGTGGCAGAGACGGATGGGCAATTAAAACAATGAAAGATGAAAGAAAAGATTTAACACCTCTTATCGAAACAATTATTGATAAAATTCCATCCCCGCCAATTCAAGAAGGACCTGTACAAATTCAAGCAACGACTCTTGATTATAATGATTATGTAGGAAGAATCGGTATCGGAAGAGTTTTCAGAGGATCGCTTAACAAAAACAATAAACTTTCTATCATAAAAAGAGACGGTACAATTCATGCAGTTTCAATAAGACAGTTATTTGTTTTTGAGGGACTTGGCAGAACCGAAGTTGAGGAAGTTCAATGCGGAGATATTTGTGCCATTGTCGGAATTGAAGACATTAATATTGGTGATACAATTTCGGATTCTGAAAATCTTGAACCGTTACCAATTATATCAATTGATGAACCAACAATAAGTATGACATTCACGGTAAACAATTCACCATTTTACGGAAGAGAAGGAAAGTTCGTAACATCACGTCAGCTTCGGGATAGATTATTCAAAGAACTTGAAAGCAATGTTGCATTACGAGTCAACGAAACTAATTCTCCAGATGCTTACAGAGTTTCCGGAAGAGGTATTCTTCATTTATCAATTTTAATTGAAAACATGCGCCGTGAAGGGTATGAATTGCAAATAAGAGAACCCAAAGTTATTTACAAAGAAATTGACGGGAAGAAAGCCGAACCGATAGAAGTTCTTGTTGTTGATGTTCCAACCGAATCGGCAGGTAAAGTAATTGAACTTGTTGGTCAACGCAGAGGTGAAATGGTTAAAATGGAAAGCAAGGGGAGTCTTCAAAAATTAGAGTTTCATATCCCTTCAAGAGGATTAATGGGTCTGCGTACAAAGATATTGACCGCAACTGCCGGTGAAGGAATTATGCATCATCGATTTTATCAATATGAATTTTTCAAAGGTTCCATCGGTGGTAAATTAAACGGTGTTTTGATTTCAATGGCAGAAGGTGCTGCCACTGCATACGCAATTGATTCGTTACAAGACCGCGGTAAATTTTTTATTGAACCGGGAGATGTTGTTTATAAGGGACAGATAGTTGGTGAAAACAATAAAGATATTGATATTGAAGTAAACGTTCAGCGTGGTAAAAAACTTACTAACATGCGGGCATCCGGTTCAGATAAAGCAGTAAAAATTGCACCTGCAATTAAGTTTTCTTTGGAAGAAGCGCTAGAGTATATCTCGGAAGATGAGATGGTTGAAGTAACACCCAAATCAATTCGTCTGCGTAAACTACATTTAGATCCGAACGAAAGAAAAAGATATAATTTGGGGAAGGTTTAGATCGATATAACTGTAACACAGGTGCGATTGATTCCCGCAGGTTAAATCAGCGTGTATCATCAATTTCTTCGTCATCTGTGTTCCATTGTTTTGAAAGTTCTGCTGTAATTCTCCTAAAATTAAAACCGTATATCTACTCTCACATCTTAACCGTAAAATTTTTGAAATATTCTATCCTGTTTACTGTTTTTACAATCTTACTACCTGAAAAATTCAATAAGTGAACAAATATGTTTGATGTTTGAAAAAGAAATGTAAATTTATATATAAGCTCATTTGTCATTTAGAATTAAGTCCGGATATTTATACTTTCGTTTCTTAGTTATGATTATACCATTATTCAAAGAAGACTTTTATTGGAACTAGTGAAAATAAATTTTTTAAAAGGATGCTGAATAACATCAAAAAAATAAATTCCAACGTTTACTTTATTCTTGTTTTTATCTTTGCCCAATTAGCTTGGATGGCTTTACTTGGGCTGTGGATATATTGGTATGTTTCTAACTCAATTATTTTTGAGAGAGTCGGGGATCAATTATCTCCTCAAATAAAAATCGACGGACCAAGTATTTTTCTATTCGTTGGCGGAATTGTTCTTATTGTTGCGATAGCGTTTGGTATGTCCGTAATTTTTAGAAATCTTAATGTTCAGCTTCGTTTAACTCGATTGTATGATAATTTTATCGCAAATGTTACACATGAGTTAAAATCTCCGCTTGCATCAATACAGTTATACCTTGAGACAATAGATTCCCGTGAACTCTCGCCCGAGAATAAAAAACGTTTTATTGACTACATGATAAAAGATGCCGAACGCTTGAACAACCTGATCAATTCAATATTAGAAATATCACGACTTGAACAGAAAAAAATTTCAAATGAATATCGTGTCTATAATAGCAGCGAAGTAATTAAATCTTTAGTTGAACAATCTGCAGCACAATTTCAATTACCTCAGAATAGTCTGAGTATCATGGGTGATTCTGAGGCCGAAATCGTAATTGATAAAAACGCTTTAAAAATTGTCCTCGATAATTTAATCGACAATGCGATTAAATATTCCCCGAATGTTCTGCATATAGGAATAAAATTATTTGCAGAAAGAAAACGATTTATTATTGAGTTTTCAGATAAAGGAATTGGAATTGATCAAGAGCAATTAAAAAAGATATTTAAGAAATTCTATAGAGTTTACGCCAGCAATATTCCAAACGTTAAAGGTACCGGACTTGGCTTATATTGGGTTAACGAAATTCTTAAAAGTCATGGCGGTAAAATTACATGTTACAGTGAAGGAATTAACAAGGGAACAACATTTAAAATTGAACTCCCAATTCACAAGCATTATAAAAAAATGTTCACAAGAAAATTACTCAAGTTAACTAAGAAACGTGAATTAATTGAAAGTAGCGAGAGTCAAAATGAATAAATACACAAGGATTTTACTCGTTGAAGATGAAGAAAGCTTAGCTGTTGGATTAAAGTTTAACTTGGAGGAAGAGAATTACGAAGTTAAACATGCACGCGATGGTAGAGAAGCTCTTGAATTCTACAAGCAAGAAGAATTTGATTTGGTGATTCTTGATATAATGCTTCCTTACATTGATGGTTTTGAAGTTGCAGAAAGAATACGAAATGAGAATCCACAACTCCCGATTTTAATGTTAACTGCAAGAACTCGGAAAGAAGATAAAATTCATGGTTTGGAATTGGGCGCCGATGATTACCTCAGCAAACCGTTTCATCTTGCCGAGTTACTGCTTCGTGTGAAAAGAATGTTACAAAGGAAGCAATGGTATACAACTTCGGTAAGCACCTCACCTATTTTTAAGTTTGGAAAAAACGCAATTAACTTTGAAACACTAATATGTAAATGCGAAGATAAAGAACTAAGATTAACTCCGCACGAAGCAATGGCATTACAATGTTTGATCGAACAAAAAGGAAAACCGGTTTCAAGAAAAAAATTGTTGGAAAAAGTTTGGAATATTACTTCCGAAGTTGAAACAAGAACGGTTGATAATTTTATAGTTCGTCTAAGAAAATATTTTGAAGAAGATCCCTCCAACCCGCAATACATTAAAAGTGTAAGGGGAATAGGCTATATGTTCGAAAGTTATGATTAGAAAATAATTTTAAATTTCCATTCTTCATTGCTGATTTCCCATAAGTTTTTAATTCTTCAATCCATCATTTTTTTATGACAATTTCATCCTTCCTATTACCGGTTTGTCCTTCAAT
>QZJX01000021.1 GCA_003599395.1 Ignavibacteriales bacterium
TTATGAATCAATCGGTAAAGATGGTCTTAAGGAAAAAATTCTTGAAGAAGCGAAGAGTTTCTATAAACGAAAAGAAGAAATGCTTGGCCACGAACTTATGGCCCGCTTAGAAAGATATGCAGTCCTATCTGTAATTGACGATAAATGGAAAGAACATCTTCGTGAAATGGATGATCTTAAAGAAGGAATTGGTCTTCGAGCTTATGGTCAGAAAGATCCTCTCATCGAATACAAATCAGAAGGTTTCAAGTTGTTTGTTCAATTGTTAGAGAGATTACGAAACGATACAATATCATTCTGCTTTAAATTTTTCCCGGCTCAACCTGATGAAGTTCAGCAAAGAAGACAAAAGCCTATGCAAAGAATAACTACTATTAAGGACAGTGTTACTAATCTTGGGATGCAAGGCAGCGGTCAGCAAGATGAAGGTGGTAGAAGGGGTAAAGTTCAACCAATTGTTAGACAAGAAGAAAAAGTCGGTCGTAACGATCCATGTCCTTGTGGGAGCGGTAAAAAATTCAAAAATTGTCATGGCAGAACTTAAGAGGTCCATATGAAAAAAATTGAGGCCATTATTCGTCCCTTTAAATTGGATGAAGTTAAAGAAGCTTTGCTTGAAGAAGGTGTACGTGGTTTAACTATTTCCGAAGTTCGTGGATATGGAAGGCAAAAAGGTCATAAAGAAACATATCGCGGAAGCGAATATCAGATTGAATTTGTTCCCAAAATTAAAATTGAAGTTGTTGTTGATGATCCGATGGTTGAAAAAGTGATCGATGCAATATTAACGCATGCAAAGACAGGTCAGGTCGGTGACGGTAAAATATTTATTTACAATATAGAAGACATTATAAGAATAAGAACGGACGAATCAGGTCCGGAAGCATTATAGGAATTGATGTGAGTATGAGGATTAAAAAATTTCTGCCTTTAGCTATTTTGCTGATTTTTACCGGTTGTGGAATTTGGACTGACTTCACAACATTCTTTAATCTTTATTTTAACACTCGCGAACTGTATTACCAAGTAGACGAAGAAATTTCAAAACTCCCTAAAGATCCTTTTCAATTGAAAGAACCGGAAATAACCGGTACAATCAAAACAAACCTCATCAAAATTCAGGAGAAAGCTTCAAAAATATTGCAGCATGAAGCGGAATCATCATATTTTGATAATGCTTTATTCATTAGCGGTTGGGCTTTTTACTATAATGGTGATTACATAAAAGCCAATCGAAAATTTCAAGAATTAGCAAGTTTAGGAACAGAAGAGTATGATCTAATCAGTAGATTGTGGATCGGTAAATGCGAATTACAGATGCGAAACTTTGAAAAGGGATTGAAAATAGTTGAAGAAGTTAGAGACTCTGCTCTAGTGCGCGAAGATGAAGAAGTTCTAAACGATGCATATAAAATTATTATTTCATATCACATTGACCGCGAAGAATTTGAAACCGCTATAAGTGAAGGCGAAAAATATATTGAAATTTCTGAAGATGATAAATTTAGTGCATTAGTACTTTATCAAATTGGGTTGCTTCACCTTAAGTTTAATAATCAAGAAGAAGCCGCTTCAGCATTTGCTTCTGTACTTGATTATTCTCCCGATTTTGAGACTGCATTTAATAGTCAATTTGAACTTGCTAAATTAAAAAGGGAACTTGGACAAATTGATGAAAGCCGAGATATGCTAAATAGTCTTTACAATGAAGGCAAGTATTCAAGCTTTTGGGGTGATGTTTATTATGAGATTGGAATGATTGAATACAGTGCTGAAAATTACGAACGGGCATTTAATATTTTTACCGACGTAAATTCATTATATGCTTCGAGCAAAGGAGCTATCAAAGCAAATCTTATGCTCGGTGAAATTATGAGAAATGTTTATGCGGATTATGATTCTGCTAAAGTTTATTATGATAAGGTAAAAGGCAACAATGTAGATCAAGAATTAAAAGAAACCGCCGAAATATATTCTCAGTCGATCACAAGTTACATCAAATTTAAGTCTGATATTCAACAATCTAGTCGACAAATCATGTACATTTTGGAACCACAAGAATTTTTTAGAGATTCCTTAGCATATAATAGGTTTCTTGTCCAGTCCGGTGCAGTGAAAAATGATCAGAAGATTGATCAACCTTTCGGCACTGATACCACTAATACTAACGTTACAACACCAACAGATACTGCAGCAATATCTGATACAACTTCAACACTTGCTGCTGCCGATTCTGTAATATCAACAACCCCAATATTCAGTGTTGATGATTTTGACGATGATTATATACTCGAAATCAAACCAATATTTCCAACAGTTGGTATAGATTCTTTGGAATCTAAAATTGCGAAAGATTACTTTGCCTTGGGAAATTTGTTCTTTTCAGATTTGATGAGGCCTGATTCAGCATATTATTATTATGACTTATTGCTAAAGGATTATCCGGAAACCAAATATAAACCTCGTGTAATGTTTGCTCTTGCAACCTATTTTGAAACAAAAGGTAATAAAGAGCAAAGTGACAGTCTCTATTTAGAAGTTTACAATGAGTATAAAACTCATCCTTTAGCAAATGAATCGGCTAAAAAGCTTAATAAACCATTGTTGTTTACCGATTCAGATCCGGCACAAACCAAATATTTAATTGCCGAATCCCAAATAGAAGAAGGAGAACTTGATTCTGCATTAGTGATATTAAAGAATATTTCTCATGAACATCCAGAATCAATATTCAAACCAAAATCGTTGTATACTATCGGCTGGATTTATGAAAATAAAATTAATCAGCCTGACTCAGCGGCAGTTTATTATTCTGTGTTGGTCGATGAATATAGAAATAGTGATTATGCAAAAGCAGTTAATCCGAAAGTAAATAATTACAAAGCCGAACAACAAAGAATTGAAAATGAAAAGAAGAAAGCAGAAGAAGATGCAAAACAGCAAGAATTGGATCCGCAGCCAGAAACACAAAAGGAAATTTTAGATGAAGATACGCAAGTAATCAATGAACAGATTATTAATTCTCCCGTGAATTTAGAAGAACCGACAGACACAACCCAAACCAAAAACGATTAAGCAACATGACCCGGAAACAATTAATTAAATTAATTGAAGAGGGCGAAAAACTCACCGTTGAATTTAAAAAACGTTTTTCATCAGAAGATAAAATTGCAAAAGAGATGCTCGCTTTTGCCAATACAAAAGGTGGAATAATAATTTTTGGTGTTGAGGATAATGGTAAGATATGTGGAGTTCTTAGTGAAAAAGGTGAAGCAGAGTTAATCAAGACTGCCGCGGAAAAGTATTGTGAACCACCTTTAAAATATTCGTTAGAGTTTATTAACATTGGGCAAGACGAGCTTGTTATTGTTGAAATTCCCGAATCACAAATTAAACCGCACAGAATTCAAGACTATCAGAATAGACTTGATTTGAATACGGCGCAAGTTTACGTAAGAGTAAATGACAAAAGTATCCCGGCAAGTAAGGAGATGATAAAATTATTGCAGAATAAAACTAGTGGTTCATCCCTTGTAAATTATTCAGTTACAAAAAATGAAAAAGTAGTTTTTGAATTGCTTCAGAATAATGATTCAGTTACCGTAAAAGACTTAGCAGAAAAAGCAAATCTTTCTAGCAGAAGAGCTTCCAGAACTTTAATTAATATGGTTAGAGCAAACTTGCTATTTATTCATCACAAAGAAAATGGAGAGGAATTTTTTACTCTTGTTTAAGTTTTTTGTCAAACACTCTGCGCAATTCAAAAATTGAGATACCGTACGCAACAGCAACATTGAGACTTTGCTTAATTCCATACTGCGGAATTTCGATAGAGAAATCACATAAATCAATTAACACTTGCTTAACGCCGGTTATTTCATTCCCAATTATTAAACACATCGGAAAGTAGTTTTTATCCAGTGAGTAATGGGGGAGACTTTTTGTAGTCTGTTCTAGCGCACAAATTTTGTATCCCAACTTTTTATAATGTTTAATCGGCTCAACAGGATCTTTAAAAAATTCCCAAACAACACTATCTTGTGAACCAAGTGATGTTTTTAGGACATCTTTTTTGGGAGGATGAGGAGTGTAGCCGGTAGGTATTAATTTTTCGATCATTGCTCCGTCGGAAGTTCTGAAAATTGAGCCGACATTGTAACTGCTTCTTATGCTGTCTAATACAACAACAACTGGTAATTTCCGAACGGTTTCGATTGACTCAATTGTACTTCTGTTTTCCGAAATTTCTGAATGTGATAATTTTCTCATACAATTTTCTACTTGCTTGTTAATCGTAATCCGATTACGCCTGTAACAATTAATAGGATAAATATTATTCTCAAAACATCCTTCGACTCATTAAAGAAGAACATTCCATATATCGCAACCCCTACAGCACCAATTCCTGTCCAGACAGCATATGCAGTCCCAACAGGAATATATTTTACTCCCATTGCTAGAAAAATATAACTCAGAATCATTGTAATTACAGTAAAAATAGAAGCTCGCAGATTAGTAAATCCTTCACTATATTTTAAACCAATTGCCCAACTGATTTCAAAAACTGCGGCAACTAAAATGTAAATCCATGCCATAAATTATCCCAACTTATAAAAGTAAATTAACGATGCTGAATACGAAACGAATGCAATATTTAAAAGTAAAGGAAAGAAAACCAAGCCAGAGACGTTACCGGCATAATAGAAAGCATAGGTAATGAACATTGCTATTAGAAGAATCATCCAAGAAAATGCGGCGGCTTCTTTCATATTACTTTGCTGTTTTTCATCGTATTTATCTTCGGAATTTTTCCTATTCTTGGAAACTGCAGTCAATAAGAAAGCTGCTAAAGCTGGTATTAGAAGAATTTCGAAAAGATGGGTTGTCAATATTTCATCACCTAAAATAATAGTGAGTATTAGACCGAGTCCGCTGCAGATTAACAAAACGATATTTGTACCATAAAATAATTTATCAGACATAATTATTTTATGTGCAAATTCTGAATTAGAAATAATCCATGCACCTGTGAATAAGAAAAGGAGGAGGACGATAATAATTATTTTCACTTCCATTTTACCCTCCAACGTATTTTATTATTTTGTCCGTCTATTAAATAGAAAATATCTTCAACACTTGTATCAAAGTATTTTGCGATTTTTAATGCAAGAAAAGCTGAGGGAATAAATTTACCTTTCTCGATCGAGATTATTGTCTGGCGTGAAACACCCACTGCAGTTGCCAAGGCTTCTTGAGAAATACTTCCACGGCTTTCTCTAAATTTTTTTAAATCGTTGGCCAGTTTCATATAAAATGTAAAGTGTACTTTACAAGTTATGCAGAATTGATGATTGAGTCAAGTACCCTTTACAATTATTTCTTCTCTTCGGTTTTAGGGGATTCCCAGTCAAAAAGTTCACCATTTTTGAAAAAGTAAGTAATATCTCCGTAATACCATTGACTAAATTTTCCCCAGGGTTGATTGTTTACCGTAACACTATCGGGTTCACCCCAGCTATCCTTCATCATTTCTTCGGTCATCCCGGTCCATATCTGACCAAGCGAAACTTTCGAACCGGCTTCTTCACCATACCTTAAAATGTATAATTCTTTTAATTCAACCCGTAGTTTTTGTTGAAGTGAATCTCTCAATTTTTTAAGCGCATCAATATCATTGCGCAGCTGCTCATTTGTTTGTTCAATCTTTTTTGAGGAAGTGAGAAGACTGTCTTTTTTCCCGGGTTTTGATTGAGCTGAAATTGTTAGTGTAAATAATAGTATTATAATAAGATATTTCATGTAATTTCCTTTCATTAAGATGCTTTAACGGCAAGCTGTCCGCATGCTGCCGCAATATCATCACCTTGTGTGTTTCTAATTAATACTGTAATCCCATTATTTCTTAATTGCTCGGCAAACTCTTCGATTTTTTGATAAGTTGTTGGTTCAAGTTGACCGGAAAATCCATCCGGGTCCATATGTTTAATCGAGTTGAAGGGGATTATATTAATTTTTGATGGAAGACTTTTACAAAGTTTTGTTAATGCTTTCATATCTTCCGGTCGATCGTTCAAATCTTTTAGCATGGTGTATTCGAATGTAATTCTAGTCTTTGTCTTTTCAGAATAGTATCTAAGTGCGTCAATATTTTCTTTGAGTGTATATTTTTCATTTATCGGCATTATCTGGGAACGAATTTCTTCAAAACAAGAATGAAGTGACAACGCAAGTTTTATTCTAATATCATTATTAGCAAGCTCTTTTATTTTATGTGGAATTCCTGCAGTGGATAATGTAATTCTATTTCTACTTAAACCTGTATTAAGTTCGTTTGTAAAAATTCTAATCGCATCCAAAGTATTTTGGAAATTTAACAACGGCTCACCCATTCCCATAAAAACAATATTTGTGATAAACTTTTTGCCATATTCTTTTGCGGCTAATAAATATTGATCAACAATTTCACCCGAAGTTAAATTTCTTTTATATCCCATTAAACCTGTTGCGCAAAATTTACAATCCAACGGACATCCGACCTGAGTTGAAATGCAAAGTGTATTTCTGTCTTTATCCGGAATAACCACGGATTCGATCAACTTCCCATCAAAAGTCTTGAAAAGATATTTTTTTGTCATTGTAGTTGGAGAATCCTGATAGTCAATCAAATCCAAACTAATCAATGAAACTTTTTCTTTTAATTTTTCTCTCAACTCTTTGGACAGATTTAACATATTGTCAAAATCAAATTCGAGATGATTGTATAACCAATTAAAAACCTGTTCACCGCGGAATGATTTTTCACCGATAGATTCAAAAAAATTCTTTATTTCGGAAAGAGTCATCCCCTTTAATTCTATTTTATTACTTTTATTTGACATGGGTGCAAATATAATAAACAAATTGGTGTATAGGTATTTTTATTGAAATTTCTACAAACATTAAGTAGTTTGAAAAGCTAAGATTTCGCAGAACTCGTAAGAAAATCTTTTTTACTAAATAAATATAAACCTCACAAAATTACGGGGCGAATAATGAATTTCGAATTCACCGAAGAACAATTAATGATCCAACAAACCGCAAGAGAGTTTGCTCAAAATGAAATTGCGCCATCCGCTGTTGAACGTGATAAAACCGCAGAATTCCCAACCGAAATAGTAAAGAAGTTAGGAGAATTAGGTTTTCTTGGCATGATGGTTTCCCCTGAATACGACGGAGCAGGGTTAGATACTATATGCTATGTTCTTGCAATGATTGAAATCTCAAAAGTAGATGCAAGCGTTGGTGTTATAATGTCGGTAAACAATTCTCTTGTTTGCTCGGGCTTAGAAAAGTATGGCTCAGATTTCATAAAAGAAAAGTATCTTAAACCATTAGCACGAGGTGAAAAGCTTGGTGCTTTTGCTTTATCCGAACCCGAAGCAGGAAGCGACGCTACTCAACAGAGAACGACTGCTGATAAAGATGGTGATTATTGGATTTTGAACGGAATGAAGAATTGGATTACAAACGGTCAATCCGCTGATTATTATATTGTCATGGCACAAACCGATAAAGAAAAAGGTCACAAAGGTATAACAGCTTTTATTGTTGAAAAAGGATTGGATGGATTCGGTCACGGACAAAAAGAAGATAAACTTGGAATAAAAAGTTCTGATACATGTTCATTAACTTTCGAAAATGTTAGAGTTCCTGAAGAAAATGTAATCTGGGAAGTCGGTAAAGGATTCAACTTTGCAATGAATATTTTGAATGGCGGAAGATATGGAATTGCTTCTCAAGCAATAGGTATTGCAGAAGCCTCATTAGAAGCTGCAAGAAATTATTCTAAACAACGTAAGGCATTTGGAACAGAAATTGCAAATCTTCAAGCTATTCAATTCAAGTTAGCTGAAATGGCTACAAAAATTGAAGCTGCCAAATTGTTAACATTGCAAGCTGCCGGAATGAAAGATGCCGGTAAAAAATATGTGAAAGAGGCTGCAATGGCTAAATTATATTCATCACAAATTGCGGTTGAATGTGCTCTGGAAGCTATTCAAATCCACGGTGGTTATGGTTATGTTCGCGAATATCTTGTTGAAAGATATTTACGCGATGCAAAAATTACAGAGATTTATGAAGGTACATCCGAAATTCAAAAAATTATTATTGCTAGAGAATTATTGAGGGATTAATTGGCACAGATTGTAGATGTACAACCAAAAGATATCTGTACGGTGAAATTATCTTATAACGATGGATTAACCGGTGATATAAACTTAGTTAAAGCAATTGAAAGAAATAATTTTTACGAGTTGAAAAATAATTCAGAATTCGAAAAAGTTTATGTAGACCAAATTACAAACGAACTCTGCTGGCCTAGCGGAGTTCGGATGTGTGGTAATGCTTTGCATAAGCAACTCTCACTTCTTTGCTTAATGAATAGATTAAAAATAAATTTAGACAATGACTAAATTTTTACTAGCTATCCTTTGTCTCTCTTCTTTATCAATTGCACAAATCGAAACTCATAAATGGGAAACTAAAACTGTCGATTATTTACTGCAACAAAATGAAGAGAAGTCAACAACGATAAAAACAAATAATGTTTCGACATTATTGATTTCATCGGCTCAAATTATTTATCATAAATTATTTTCTGAATACGATGGTGATAATTGTCCCTTTTATCCTTCATGCTCAACATTTTTTGTTCACGCAGTTGATTCTTTAAACATAGTTTTTGGTTCTTTCCTGTTTGCCGATCGTTTTACTCGTGATTTAAATTTTTTCAAAGGATTTGAAAGTTATCCAATTCATAAATCCGGTAAGTTTTATGATCCTGTAAAAAGATACATAAAAAGTACTAGCGAAAAACTTATCGTTATTAATGAAGTCGCAAGATGAATAACCAATTTGTTAAATCACTTCTATGCTTAATTATTTTTTCCTTTCCTTCAATAAGTGCACAAATAGAAAGTGAATTTTTCTCGCTTGAAAATCGATTAAAGTTTGCGAATTATCTTTTTTATAGCGGTGATTATATTCGAGCAATTGATGAATTTAATGAAGTAGATTCAACTAAAAGTAATGATTCGCTTCAATTCAAAATTGGGTTATCACTACAACAGCTTAATCGTTTGGAAGAAGCAACTGTTACATTTCGTGATTTAATGCGAAGTCGTTCTTTAACTGATGAAGCAAGCTTTGAATATGCTAGAACAATTTATTTATGGGGACATATTTCCAGACATTTTTCTATTACAAGACGTGAACCCTTAAGAAGCTCAATTTATCGCAAAGATGTAGAAAAACTAATTCAACTTGATAAACTGCAAAGTGCAGAGAATCAAATAGATTCTGCAAGTTTTTTTGAACCATTTGATAAAAAAGAAAGTATTGAGCTTCTCAAGTTCTATCAACGGAAACTAAATTTTGATGATAAAAATCCTACACTTGCCGCGGTTATGAGCACCGTTTTACCAGGACTTGGAAAAATATATACAGGAAATTATGGCGATGGGATAACCGCATTATTATTGACCGGTATTCTAACTTTTTTATCCGTAGACAATTTTGATGCAGGACATGACTTCAGAGGTTGGCTGTTTGCCGGTTTAGCGGCGTACTTTTATGCCGGTAATATTTATGGATCGGCTGTGTCAGTTAATGTTTATAATGCTAATCTTCGTATTTCATTTGATAGTGATCTTAGAATATTTCTTAACGAGAAAAATCACTTTGTTCCCAAAAGTAAATGGTTGGTTAATTAAATGAAATCTAGCAAACTATTTTTATTAATCGCTTTAATTACCATTTCACTTAGTGGAAACGATGAATTAGAGAATCAATACAAATTTGCCAATCAGCTTTTTAATGATGCTAAATATTATGAAGCTATTACAGAATTCAAACGATTGCATTTTTTTGATAATGAAAACAAATATTCTTTCGAAATAAATTATAAAATTGGAATTGCTTATAAATATGGCGGTTATTATCAGAATGCAATTGAACATTTTTCTAAAGCTAAGTTTGAAAGCAAAACCAAAGAAGAAAAGATAAAAACTGATTTTCAAATAATAAGAGTAAATATCTTAAGAAGAACTACTGAAAGAGCGCTTCAATTACTTGATCAGTCTGAAAATGATTCAATTTTTGCAAATCATAAAGAAGAGATAAATTATTGGCGTGGTTGGTCATATATGTTAGCTGATAGTTGGGATTTAGCAGCGCAAAGTTTTTCTCAAATTTCGGAAGATCATGAACTAAAAACCCTTTGCGAACAAGTTAATAATGATAAATATTCGGTTACTTTTGCAACTGTAATTTCTTATATTTTGCCCGGTGCAGGACAGTTTTATACTGGTAATTATTTTTCCGGTTTTATGTCTCTTGCATGGAATGTTCTCTGGGGTTATTTGACCATAAACTCATTTATGGAAGAGCGCGTTTTTGATGGCGCGGCTATTGGTTCTCTTCTTTGGCTAAGATTTTATAGAGGAAATATTCAAAATGCCGGTAAATTAGCTCAAGCAGAGAATATTGAAATTGCTAACAAAGCACTATACTACTTAATGGAAAATTATAAAGGTGAAAAACCGTGAAACTTACTGAAGATCAAATCAGAAAACTTACGATTGAAGCTATTAATGAATTGGGTGATGAAGCAACACCTCAAAAGGTAAAAGCAATTGTTTCGAAAGCTGCGGAAAAACTTTCCAGTGAGTCGGCATCTTATACAGCAAAAAGCGAAACATCGGAAGGGAGAGTTATTGTAACATCATTTGGATTGAACGAACCCGGGATAGTTGCAGCAATTACTAAAGCATTAAGCGACGCAAAATGTGATATACAAGATATTAGTCAAAAAATAATGGAAGAATTTTTCACGATGATTATGATTGTCGATATCACACACTCTCCAAGAGATTTCAAAGAATTACAGGAAGAAATGAAAAGTATTGCCGAAAATCTAAAAATTAAAATTTACTTGCAGCATGAAGATGTCTTTAGGATGATGCACCGTTTATAATTCACAATGAATAATTTAGAATATAGACTGAACGGAATTGAAATTATTCATTATACATTCACAATTATACCTTAAGAGAAAATGAACTACGAATTCGAAGAAATATTAGAAACAATAAAGATGACGGAAATCGAACACTTCGATATCCGAACTGTCACACTGGGAATTAGTCTTAGAGATTGCGCCGATCGTAATATTGAAATCACAATGCAAAAGATCTACGATAAAATTTTAAAGTACGGGAAAAATCATGTTAAGTTTGCTAAAGAAGTTGAAGCGCAATATGGAATCTCAATAGCGAATAAAAGAGTTTCTATAACACCTGCTTCCATTCCTTTTGATTATTGTACAGCTGAAGAATTTGTTGAAATTGCAAAAATACTGGATAAAGCCGCTGAGGATATCGGTATTGATTACATTGCCGGATTTTCTGCATTAGTTCAAAAAGGAATGACAAATGGTGAAAGAGAATTGATCAAAGCAATTCCTTATGCTTTAGCTCAAACCAAACGAGTGTGTTCATCGGTCAATGTTGCATCAACCAAAGCAGGTATCAACATGGATGCAGTTAATTTGATTGCCGATGCAATTAAAAAAACTGCTGAGCTGACAAAAGATAATGACTCGATTGGCTGTGCAAAGTTTGTCGTATTTGCAAACGCTGCTGAAGATAATCCATTTGTTGCGGGAGCTTTTCATGGAATTAGTGAACCCGAAGTTGTTTTGAATGTCGGAATTAGCGGACCGGGCGTTGTATTAGATGCTATTAAAGAAGCCGGTCAAGTCGATTTAAGTGAACTTGCCGAAGTCATTAAGAAAACAATCTTTAAAATTACTCGAGCCGGAGAATTAATTGGAAGAAGTGTCGCTAAAAAACATGGAATACCTTTCGGAATTGTTGATGTTTCATTAGCTCCAACACCGGCCGAAGGTGATAGCATTGGCGACATATTAATTGCTATGGGTGTCGAAGACGTCGGCGCTCCAGGAACAACGGCTGCTTTGGCAATGTTGAATGACTCAGTTAAGAAAGCCGGACTGATGGCAAGTACAGCCGTTGGCGGATTAAGCGGTGCCTTTATTCCGGTAAGTGAAGATCAAGCAATGATTCGTGCGGTCGAAAGAGGAAATTTGTCGTTGGAAAAATTAGAAGCAATGACAGCAGTTTGTTCAGTTGGACTCGATATGGTTGCAGTTCCCGGCGATACCACAAAAGAAAACATAGCCGGAATTATAGCAGATGAATGTGCAATTGGTGTTATAAATGATAAAACTACCGCTGTGAGAATTATACCGGCTTACGGTAAAAATGTTGGAGATTCTGTTGATTACGGTGGTTTGCTCGGCAAAGCTCCTATAATGGAAGTTAGAAAAATTAGCAGTGCGGGATTTGTTAATCGAGGTGGTAAAGTCCCGGCACCTACAAGAAGTTTAACAAATTAAAAACCGGAGTTGAAATGGCAAAGAGTAAAGGACTAATGATAGGGTGCGGCGTAGGAGCCGTCATTGTTGTTATTCTAATTGGTCTTGTTTTGTGGGGAGTGGGAGTTTATAATAATTTAGTTACCCTTGAAGAAGGTGTTACACAAAGTTGGGCGCAAGTTGAAAATCAATATCAACGACGGGCTGATTTAGTGCCTAATTTAGTTAATACCGTTAAAGGCGTTGCTGAATTTGAAAGAGAAACTTTTACAGCAGTAACTGAAGCTCGCGCCAGAGTAAACCAGATTAATGTTACACCGCAAATGTTGGAAAACCCAAATGCCTTTCAACAATTTCAAAGTGCACAAGGTGAACTTGGTAATGCATTGTCAAGATTGCTTGTAACGGTTGAAAACTATCCGCAATTAAAAGCCAATGAAAATTTCTTACAGCTTCAAGCACAACTTGAAGGTACTGAAAATAGAATTTCGGTCGAGCGTATGAAATTCAATCAAACAGTACAGGCATTTAATACAACCATTAGAAGATTCCCTGCAAACTTCATCGCCGGATTTGCGGGATTTAACCAAAAACAATATTTCGAAGCTGCCGAAGGTGCAGATACAGTCCCTAAAGTTGAGTTTTAGTTAATGTTTATTAAAAAGATAATTTTTCTATTTTTTGTTTTGGGCGTCGCAGCATTGATATTTGCACAGCCTCAAGTTCCAAAGTTGGAGAGATATGCAACTGATTTTACTAACACAATATCTTCCGGTGAACTCGATTATCTTAACAGGGATCTAAAGACTTTTGAAGATACAACATCCAACCAACTTGTTTTTTTGATGATGTCATCTATCAATAATTATTCTCTTGAAATGTTCACATATGAAATTGCGACCGAGAATAAAATTGGAACGTCAGAAAATAATAACGGAGTTCTTCTTTTTGTAGCTAAAGATGATAGGAAAATGAGAATTGAAACCGGTTACGGATTGGAAGGTGCTCTTCCCGATGCGCTTGCAAGTTCAATCATTCGTAATGAGATTGCTCCATATTTTAGAAGAGATGACTATTTTAGAGGTGTTCAAGCCGGATTAAACGCTATCAAACTTGCAACTATGGGCGAATATAAAAATGATAAACAAGACGAAGAAGAAAATGATGGATTTCCGATAATTTATTTTATAATGTTTATTATTATCTCGATCCTTTCGAGTATGCGAAAGGGAAGAGGTAGTGGATTAGGCGGTTTAATACTACTCGGTGGAATGGGTGGGGGACGAAGTAGCGGTGGTTCATTCGGCGGAGGAAGTTTTGGTGGTTTTAGCGGTGGAGGCGGTTCGTTTGGCGGCGGTGGAGCTAGCGGAGGGTGGTAATCAGAATAAATTGTCTTTTTAATGAACTGAAATTTAGTTATTTTTGCTAATGTTCAAGCAAATTGAAGAAGGGGTTAAGCTCTTCAACGAACATGATTTTTTTGCAGCACATGATTTCTTTGAAAATTTGTGGATGAATGCGGAAAGTAGTGATAGACTATTTTTCCAGGGCATGTTACAGATTTCGGTTGGAGGATATCATCTTCTAAACCAGAATTATAAAGGTTCTCTTAGTCAATATAAAAAAGGAACCGAAAAATTGACTAATTATTTGCCAGATTATAAAGGAATTCAACTTGATATTCTGCTGCAAAAAATTGATAATATAATCCAAGATCTTGAGATTTATTTTTCTCAAGGAAAAATTGAGATTACAAGCAACAAAATTCCTAAGATAGAAAAAATTTAAACACTTACTGAAAGGAGACAAGTTATGGCAATAATGATAACAGATGAATGCATTAATTGCGGAGCTTGCGAACCGGAATGCCCCAATACAGCAATCTATGAAGGAGGAGTTGATTGGGAGTTAGAAGGAAAACATTATTCTGAAGGCGATGAAGCACCTTCCGGAGCGACAGGTTTCTATTCAAGTGAATTTTTCTACATTGTACCGGATAAATGTACCGAGTGTGTTGGTTTTCATGATGAACCTCAATGCGCAGCTGTTTGTCCGGTTGATTGTTGCATTCCTGATCCAAATCATGTTGAAAGCAAAGATGAGTTACTTGCTAAAAAAGATAAACTTGATGCACTTGGGCGATAATTCCCACTAGCCGCAGGGGATGTCTTATAATAGTTATGTTTTTTAAATAATTGACATTAACATTTTGAGACAACCCCTGTTCTTATTATAATCCTTGTTTAATTCAATTCGCACTTTCCATATATTTCCTAAACAAAAAAATCTGAGTTAAAAAAAATTGAATAGCAATTCAAATTCCAAACGAATAGTTTTTCTGGATCTTATGAGAGCTTTTGCCGTTTTAATGATGGTGCAGGGGCATACTGTGCATACATTTTTATCCAACGATTTACGAAATTCAGAATCATTATTCTATAGTATTTGGCATGTAATGAGAGGGTTTACAGCCCCAATATTTATGTTCACCGCTGGTGTTGTTTTTACATACCTCTTATTCTATAATAGCCAAACTCACAATAAAACCAGATTAATTAAAGGACTTAAAAGATTTTTACTTTTGGTTGGGCTTGGCTATCTTCTGCGCTATCCGACTTGGAAAATATTTGATTTTTCGGATGTAACAGATGAACAGTGGCGAATCTTTTTTGCCGTTGATGCGCTGCATTTGATTGGTTTTGGTTTGCTGTTTATTATTTTAATAGCCCTCCTTGCTGAAAAATTGAAAGTAACTCCATACATTATGTTTACTGCAAGTGTTTCATTCTTTGTTTTCACATACCCATTTATTTACAGTATAAATTGGAATGAAATATTAACGGCTCCGTTGGCTGCTTACATGTATTCTAAATCAGGGTCATTATTTCCGCTATTCCCTTGGGTTGGTTATGTTATCGGCGGTGCGTTACTGGGAGTTTATCTGGCTCATAATCCACTAATTTTTAAGAAAAAAAGGTTTGGTTCTAGTTTGATAGTCATCGGACTGAGTCTGATGTTTATATATCTAGCTTCATCGAACATCAGTTATATTATTAGCGGAAATTACCTTGAGAAAGCTTACGGTGTCGCAATTTTCTTCTTAAGAATCGGTTTTGTCATTACACTTAACGGTATCGTCTCATTATTAGTTATAAAATTAGATAACATTCCTCAAATAATTAAGTTAATAGGCAGGCATACATTACTGATATATATTGTTCATCTGGTAATCTTATATGGAAGTGCATGGATTCCCGGGTTCTATAATTCATATGGTGGTTCATTTAATACACTCGGAACAATTGGTGCGGTTGCATTGATGTATTTAATTATGATAAGTATGATATTAGGTTTAGAGCGTATTAAGAAATTCCGAAAAGAAAATTTTGCAGTTTAATTATAAGGTTATACATAATATTTATAAGTAAATTTGTAAATGAGAAATTCAACAGATATAGACCCCAAAATTCAAGCAGAAGAAAAGCAGCTTGAGTATGCATTGAGACCTACAGGTTTCAGCGAATTTACTGGTCAGAATAAAATTACCGATAATTTAAAAGTCTTTATTGGAGCCGCAAGAAAACGCGGTGATGCTTTGGATCATGTTTTGTTAACCGGTCCTCCCGGATTAGGTAAGACAACTCTTGCTCACATAATCTCAAATGAGATGGCTGTTTCAATAAAAACAACTTCAGGTCCTGTATTAGAAAAACCCGGTGATCTTGCGGGTATTCTAACTAATCTTGAAGAGAAGTCAGTGTTATTCATTGACGAAATACATCGACTTAGTCCTATTGTTGAAGAGTATCTTTATTCCGCAATGGAAGATTACAAAATTGATATCATGATTGATTCCGGACCAAATGCACGCACCGTGCAAATTAAATTACCACGCTATACATTGATTGGAGCAACAACTCGAGCCGGTTTGCTTACTGCACCATTAAGAGATCGGTTTGGAATCAAGTCTCGTCTGGATTATTATGATGCAGAGCTAGTTACAAAGATTATAAAACGTTCTTCATCAATATTGAACATCAAAATTAATGAAGACGCAGCTCATGAAATTGCAAAACGTTCTCGAGGTACTCCTAGAATTGCGAATAGATTATTAAGAAGAACAAGAGACTTTGCCGATTTCGATAACAAGAAAACTATTGATCTTACAATTGCGAAAAAAGCTTTATTAGCTCTGGAAGTTGACGAGGACGGTCTTGATGAAATGGATAAAGATATAATTCTAACAATAATTGATAAGTTTAACGGGGGACCTGTTGGAATAAATACAATTGGCACTGCTGTGAACGAAGATCCGGGAACAATTGAAGAAGTTTACGAACCATTCTTGATTCAACAGGGTTTTATACAACGAACACCTCGTGGACGAGAAGCTACATTGGCG
>QZJX01000115.1 GCA_003599395.1 Ignavibacteriales bacterium
TCCCTACATTTTCAAAAGCGTTCATCACTTTGTTGAAAAGTACAATTTAACTGATGCTGCATTTCATAGATTTCTTCAAGAACAACTTTTAATCACAACGCAAAATACTATTTCTGATTCACCTTTTTTAACTGCTGCAATGGGACTTGCCTATCCATCCGATACATACTATCCGGTTGGTGGAATGTATAAACCTGCTGAACTACTTTTTGAATCATTTAAAGCAAGTGGAGGCGAGGTTAAGTTTAAGAAAAGAGTTAAAGCAATAAATAAAACTAAAACCGGTTATTCGATTCGTCTCGAAAATGGCGAAGAATTTCATGTTAAAAATGTAATATCAAATATTCCAATATGGAATATGGTAGAAATGACTGACGGTAAGATTAAAAAATATTTCGAGGAAAAATCAAAACTATTCAACTTTTCATGGGGAGCATTCACCGTCAATTTTGGAATAGAAAGCAAGGAAGAACTCGATTCGCTTTACTATCAAATTCATACAAATGAAAAAATTCCTCACAGTGATTCAAATTCCTTTTTTGTTTCATTCTCTCATATTGATGATCGTCAAAGAGCTCCGGAAGGAAGTCGATCCGTTACAATTAGTTTACATACGAATGTTAAGAATTGGATAAATCTTTCTACAGAAGAATACAATCAGAAAAAAGAAATGACAACAAGCACTATACTTTCTCATTTCGACATAAATTTCCCACAGTTTAAGAACTCTGAGAAATTGCACCTTTTATCCGGTACTCCAAAAACTTTCCAATTTTATACAGGTCGTTCCAATGGATTTGTTGGTGGAATTCCTCACTCAGTTAGCAAAAATCTGCTCAAAATGCCATCAAATATTTCCCCTTTTGATGGATTATATCTTGTCGGAGATACAGTTTTCCCCGGACAAGGAACTCCGGCTGTAGTTTTAGGCGCCTTAAATATTGTTAACGAGATTTTGAACTAAATTTCTTGAATCCTGGTTTACACGTATACAACTGAAATTAAGGATTAAATTAAAAGAAAATGAAATCAGCGTTAATAATTGGATCAGGATTAGGCGGATTAAGTACAGCTCTTAGACTTAGCCACAAAGGCTATGATGTTACAATTCTTGAAAAACACCATAGAGCTGGTGGTAGATTAAATCTTATCGAGCAAGATGGTTTCCGTTTTGATATGGGTCCGTCATTTATGAGTATGACTTATGAGCTTGATGAATTATTCAATAGCATTAATGAGAAGAATCCAATTGAATTAGAAGAACTTGATCCGCTTTATCAAGTTTTTTTTGAAGGCAAAGAAAAACCTAGACTGATTTACAAAGATTTACAAAAACTTCAAGAAGAGTTTAAGGATATTGAACCCGACTTAGCTAATAAAGTTGACAAATATTTATCAAGAGCCGGGCAATTTTTTCATGATACCGAAGATAAAGTAGTAAAATCAAATTTTAATAATAAGCTTGAATATATTCTAAAACTCAGCAGAGTTCCTCTAAAGCATCTTCCTTATTTATTTAAGACGATGTGGAGTGAAGTTGATAAAACTTTTAAGTCTGAGGAAATGAAAATCATTTTTTCTCTTGTTGCATTCTTTTTAGGTTCAACACCATTTCAAACACCTGCAATTTACTCTTTGCTAAACTACACAGAAATGCGTCACAACGGATACTGGAAAGTTAAAGGTGGCATGTATAAAATGGTAGAAGAAATTCTAAAAATATTAGAGCGCAATGGAGTTAAGATCCATTACAATACAGAAATAGTCAGCATAGGAAATAACAACAGCAAACTAAATGAAGTTATCGATCAAAACGGAAAAAGATGGACTGCTGATATAATAATATCAAATTCTGATGCCGCATCTTTTAGAGGAAAATTACTTGGTCGAAAAAATTATTCTGAGGCAAAACTAGATAAAATGCATTGGACGTTGGCACCATATACAATTTATCTCGGTGTTAAAGGTAAGGTAGATAAACTAATGCATCATAATTATTTCCTTGGAAGCAATTTTAGAGGTTATGCAGATACAATTTTTACATCTTCTATAAATCCGCAAAAGCCTTACTACTATGTGAATGTAACTTCAAAATCGGATCAAACAGCCGCACCGGAAGGTCATGAGAATATTTATATTCTTTGTCCCGTACCAGATTTAAGATTCAAAAAAGATTGGTCTGATAAAGAAGAATTAGCCGAAACATTAATTTCCGATCTCTCGCAACGAACCGGATTCGATATCAAGAATAATATTGTAACTAAAAGAATAATGGCTCCTGATGACTGGGCAAATACTCTTAATCTCTACAAAGGATCAGGTCTTGGTTTAGCTCATGATATTGACCAAGTAGGGGCATTTAGACCTAGCAATAAAGACGAAGAGTTTAGCAATTTGTACTATGTTGGTGCTTCAACAACACCCGGCACCGGATTGCCGATGGTAATAATTAGTTCAAAACTTGTAACCGAAAGGATCGAGAAAGATTATGCAACTTTATCATAATGTTTCATATAAAATGAGTAAAAAACTTACTCAAGCTTATAGTACATCATTTAGTTTTGGAATAAAAGCATTTGCGCCGGAATATCGCGACCCAATATATGCTATTTATGGTTTCGTGAGAATAGCTGATGAAATCGTAGATACATTTCATGGTTATGATAAAGCTGCTTTGATTCAAAAATTTAGAGAAGATACATATAATGCAATAGAAAACGGAATTTCAACAAATCCAGTTCTTCATGCATTTCAACTCGTTGTAAATGAATACAAAATAGATCTTGAATATATTGATGCATTCTTAAACAGCATGGAAATGGATCTTTATAACTCAACCTATAAACGTAATAGTTATGACAATTATATTTACGGTTCTGCGGAAGTTGTCGGATTAATGTGTTTAAAAGTCTTTGCTAAACATGATAACGAAAAATTCGAATCATTAAAAGAACCGGCAAGATTACTAGGTTCAGCATTTCAAAAAGTTAATTTTCTACGTGATATTAAAAGTGATATTGAAGAAAGAGGTAGAATTTATCTGCCCAATGTTGATGCTGAAGTAGAAATAAATGACGCAAACAAAATATTACTTGAAAATGAAATCCAACGTGAATTTGATGAAGCACTAATTGGAATTATGAAACTTCCGATTGGTGTAAAACTCGGTGTGTACTCAGCATTTTTATATTATCAAAGATTGTTTTCAAAAATTAGAAAATGTAGCGTAAATGAATTGCAATCAAAACGAATAAGAATTTCAAACGCATATAAATTTGCGCTGTTCATAAAAGGATTATGGGAAATAAAAGTACTACGGCTTACTTAATGACTGATTACAAGAATTATATCGTTGCATTGCTTTTTCTTGTTATCTATGTAAATTTATCTGCTTCGCAAAATGAATCGTCGAAACATATCAATGATGCAGTTCTTGAAAAATTAAGGCTAAATTACTATTCCGGCGTTGAAGAATATGAGTATGTGGATTCATTACAAACTTATATTGAAGATATTTTTGGTAAAAATATATCAGATTATCCGCCAACTATTCTTGCTTATAAAGCTGGAATAGATGCGTTAAAATCCAAGCATGCATTCTGGCCTTTTAAAAAAATGAGTTATCTTAATGATTCAATGAGCTTATTTGAAGAAGCGATTGCAAAGGATCCGGAAAATTTAGAGATAAGGTTTATGAGGTTTTCTATCTTATATTACGTTCCCGGAATATTGGGTTATGGAAACGAAACTGAAGAAGATCTAGATGTAGTTTACCAATTATTACTTGAACGAGATTATTCGGCACTTGATTATGAAATTCAAAACGGAATGATTGAATTCCTATTGATGACAGATTTACTCTCAAAGGATGAAGAAAACAAATTGAAAAATTATTTGGTATCAGCCAAACCAAATGAGTGATTATCTACTTATTAATATTGCCACTATTTTTGTCCCGATTCTGTTAACCTTCGAAAAGAAATTAAAGTTCTACCGCAATATTCCGGCAGTTTTTATTTCTATAGTAACCGTCGGACTTCTATTCATTGCATGGGATATAATTGCTACTGCAAGAGGAGATTGGTCTTTTAACGAAGATCATATATTGGGCGTTTACATATTCAATCTTCCTCTCGAAGAAATTTTGTTTTTTATCACTGTTCCTTACTCTATAATCTTTTTATATGAAACCGCAAAATTTTACTTGGGTGATAAAGAGATAACGTATTACTGCAATCTTTATACCTACGCTGCATTATTTTTTTCTGTTGCCTCATTGGCTTTTATCGGGCAGTATTATACTCTCACAATAATGTTGTTTGTTGGATTATTCTTTGTCGCTGCTAAATTGTTAAATCCTTCTTTGCTAAAATCAAGATTGTACTGGCGATTTATTGCTTTTACGTTTATTCCATTTTTCATTGTTAATTATTTTCTTACATCTATTCCTATTGTTCTTTATAATGATTCGGCTATCTGGGGTACGCGAATAATTACAATACCTGTCGAAGATTTTTTCTATTCATTCTCATTGTTATCCTTTAACTTACTAATTTATGTGACTGTAAAAGAAAAATGGCTTATAAAAAAGTAGCAATTATCGGATCGGGAATCGGTGGACTTTCAACGGCTTTGAGATTAAGTGTTCTTGGTTATGAAGTAGATGTTTATGAGCAGAGCAACTCAGTTGGAGGTAAAGCAAACGAAATCAACAAAAATGGTTTTCGATTTGATACCGGACCCTCACTTCTTACAATGCCTTTTGTTCTCGAAGATCTTTTCACTTCATCCGGGTTAAATTTATCTGACTACATCGAAATAAAAAAATTAGATGTGTTGTGTAAGTATTTCTATCCCGATTCAACTAAAATTATTGCTTATTCCGAGTTAGATAAATTTGCTGAAGAAATTGAATTCAATACTAACGATAAAGCCGATGATATTAAGAAATACTTAAATTATTGCAAGAATATTTATGATCTTTCCGCAGATTTATTTCTTTTTAAAAGTTTTTCAGAGAAGAAAAATTTTATAAGTAAAAAAGCGATCAATACTTTATTAAATATTAAGAAACTTGACACACATCGAACTATGCACGAGGCTAACTCCTCTTTCTTCAAGGATGATAAAACTATTCAGCTATTCGATAGATATGCGACTTATAATGGCTCAAATCCATTTCAAGCACCGGCGACGTTAAATGTTATTCAACATGTTGAATATAATCTCGGTGGATATATTTCCAATGACGGCATTTATTCTATTCCGAAAGCAATTGAAAAGGCTTCAAGACTAAAGGGAGTTAATTTCTTCTTCAACTCACCAGTTCAAAAGATTATTCATGAAAAGAAGGCAATAAAAGGAATCGAAGTTAATGGTAAACAATTAGACTATGATATCGTAGTCTCAAATTCAGATGTGGAAAACACTTATAAAAATTTACTAAATGATAATAGTTCTTCTTCAGTAAAGAAATATTCTAAATTAGAGAAATCAAGTTCTGCACTTGTATTCTATTGGGGAATCGAAGGAATATACTCCGAATTAGAGATTCATAATATTCTTTTCTCGGAAGATTATCAAAAAGAATTTGATGATCTATTTACTAAGAAAATTACTCCAACTGATCCAACGATATATATTTATATTTCCTCAAAATTTCAGAAAGATGATGCACCCGAAGGACATGAAAATTGGTTCGTAATGATCAATGTACCTTATAATAATCAACAAGATTGGGAAAAAGAAATTCAAAGTTCAAGACAAACAATACTAGAAAAACTTAATCGAATTTTAGGTATTGATATAGAAAATAAAAAAGTATTTGAAGAAGTACTGACTCCAGAATTGATTGAGAAGAAAACTAGCAGTATTAGCGGAAGTATTTATGGAATATCATCAAATAATAAAATGGCAGCTTTCTTACGTCAGCAGAATAAATCTAAAGAATATAAAGGTTTGTATTTTTGTGGCGGAAGTGCACACCCCGGTGGCGGAATTCCTTTAGTAATTTTATCCGGTAAGATTACTGCAGAACTTATTGAAAAGTATGAAATAAAATAAAATGATTAAAGCTGAACACTCAAATATTGCGAGATTGATTTTTAATCCATACATTAACCGGATAATTAAAAAATCCTTCAGCAATTTTTATTTGGTAAATTCATTTCCTTCTATCACTTCAGACTATTCTCTAATAGTGACTCCTAATCATATTAGCTGGTGGGACGGATTTTTTATTGATTTTGTTAACCGTAAAAAGATAAATCGTAAAATGTACTTGATGATGCTGGAATCATCTTTAAAGAAATTTTGGTTCTTTAAAAAAGTAGGAGCTTATTCAATCGATCCTGATAATCCAAGATCTATTGTTGAGACAGTTAAGTACACAAACGAAATTCTTAATGATACTAAGAACTTTGTGGTTACTTATCCTCAAGGAAAGATTGAACCATTCGAAAAACGACCGATTGATATAAAAGAAGGACTGAAATTATTAATTAAAAATTCGAGTGATAAGAAATTTGTATTACCGGTTGGATTTAAAATTCAATTTTATAATGAAAAAAATCCTGCAGTTATTTGCAGATTTGGTGAATTAATAGAGTCTAAATCGATATTGGTAGATTATAATAAGTTTAGATTTAAGTTCACGGAAAACCTTGATTTATTAAATGAAGCTGCTAATCAAAAAAGTTTTATTGAAGATATATTATAATGACAGCAATAGAATTAATCATATTCGCTATACTTTTTATCTCACATTTAATTTTTCTTGGAATAGTCTTGTTTAATTATTCAACAGCACCTCGACTATATAATACTAGAAAAGAGATCACCGAAAACATTTTTATCTCGATTTTAATCCCGGTAAGAAACGAAGAAAAAAATATAGGGAACTTGCTTAACTCTATAAACCAGCAATCGTACGATAACTATGAAGTTATTGTCCTCGATGATAATTCAGAAGATCAATCAGCAAAGATAGTCCAAGAATATTCTTCCAAGTATAGTAAAGTAAAACTTGTTAATGGTAAATCAATTCCTTCAAACTGGCTGGGTAAAAATTGGGCATGTTATCAACTATCAAAATATGCGAACGGAGAATATTTATTATTTGTAGATGCCGATGTTACATTAAACAAGCATGCAGTTTCAAACGCAATTTATGAGATGCAAAAGCACAAATTATCATTGTATTCGGTTTTCCCAACACAGAAAATTACTAGTTTTGGCGAATGGTTTGTTGTACCGTTAATGAATTGGTTACTGCTGAATTTTCTTCCGTTAAAATTTGTCAATACAAAAAAAAGTGAAAATCTAGCAGCGGCAAACGGTCAGTTTTTAATGATGAATAAGGAGATTTATGAACAAATTGGCACTCATGAAGCTGTTAAGAATGAGGTAGTTGAAGATATGCAGTTTGTTCGTCTATTCAAAAGAAATGGATACAAAGTAAGAACATCACTCGGTGAGGATGCTGTGTTTTGCAATATGTATAATTCTTTTTCTGATTCGGTTAATGGATTTGTAAAGAATTTTTACAAGGGATTTAATGTCGGGAAAACAACTTTTATTATTCTTTTACTAGTCTTGTTTTTTATGTTTACAGCACCACTATTATTATATTTTTTTAACGATATATTTATGTTAATTGTGCTCATGATATTCTTCGAAAGAATTTTTATTTCGATAATGAGTAAGCAAAACTGGTTTTTAAACCTAATACTACATCCGTTTCAAATGATTATCATGTTATTAATTGGTTTAAAATCCGTAAGTAGTAAATATTATAATTGGAAGGAGAGAATAGTTGAGTCATAAATCTACACTGATAGTCTTATATGTGGTTTATGCAGTTGGCATTATCGGACATCTCTATACTCCAACTAGAGAATACATGTTGATGTTGACTCCATATACATTACTTCTAACAGGTGGTATTGTCCTTAGCAAAGTTTTACCTCACAATATAAGTCTTGTAAAATGGATTGTTATAGTTTATATCGTCACGTTTGCATTGGAAGTGTTTGGAGTGAAGACCGGCTTACTTTTTGGTTCTTATGAATATGGAGATGTATTAGGTCCTAAACTTTTTGAAACTCCTCTCATAATAGGATTTAATTGGGTGTTAGTGATTTTGGGTGGAGTTCTTCTTTCTAGCAAATTTATTTCCAATAACTTTCTTATTGTATTATTTACTCCATTGCTTACAGTTCTATTCGATTTTTTCCTAGAACCGGTTGCAATAAAATTAAATTATTGGATTTGGTTTAGAGGTGAAATACCATTGCAGAATTATTTAGCGTGGTACGCTATTTCATTATTAGCTGTTTTCTTTTTTATGCAGTCCAAAGTTGAAGTAAGGTCAACAATCCCAATTCATTACTTTGCTATACAAACTTTATTTTTTCTTTCATTAAATATTATGTTGTGAGAAATGGGTGTAACAATCGCGATATCGATAATAGTAATTTGGGGAATACATTTATTTTATTCTCTAAATTATTTAGAAATCAATTTCACTAATCCATGGATTTACTTTCATGTCTTTTTGCAAGCATATCTATATACCGGATTATTTATCACCGGGCATGATGCCATGCATAGACTAGTCAGTAAAAATTATAAAGTAAACAAATTAATCGGTCAGATTTCTACATTTCTATTTGCAGCTTTGTCTTACAATCGTTTAGTGAAGAATCATTTTCTGCATCACAAATTTCCGGGAACCGAAAAGGATCCGGATTACTCCATTAAATCCCAGAACTTTTTTGTGTGGTACTCAACTTTCATGATCAGATATGCTACAGTACTTCAGTTGGTTATGATGGCAGTAATTTTCAATGTTTTAAAACTTTGGTTTCCCGAGATTAACATTTGGATGTTTTGGGTAATTCCCGCATTTCTGGGATCAATGCAGTTGTTTTATTTCGGAACATATTTACCGCATAGAAAACCGCATGAAGATAATATGGAACCACACAAAGCAAGAACTCAAAAGAAAAATCATTTGTGGGCGATGCTGACTTGTTACTTTTTTGGTTATCATTTTGAACATCACGATGATGTTCACATTCCATGGTGGCAGCTTTATAAGATGAAATAGGTATTACAAATTTTGAACAAATCTACTAAAGTGGGATATGCTTTGATTTAGTTAAATCATTATTCTTTTTATCTCGCTTTGCATTTTTCTTTTCTTTTTTTGTAAGCAGAGGAGTTTTTTTTGTATTCTTTTTAACATTCTGACCTTTACTCATTTTATCTCCGGTTCTGTGTTGCTTTAATTAATTCTCGTTAGTTTGTAACCAATTTAATGCTTCGGATAAATCTTTTTCCGTAAAGTATTTTACAACACAAAAACGGCTATTCTGATTTGAAGCATCCGGTATATCGCTTTTCTTTTTTGTATTGGCAATAATAATAGCAATTCGATCTTTATCAGTAAATCCAAACTCCTGAAGCTCTTCACCTGATGTGTGCAAACGATAAACACCTTCCTTCAATGTTGTCTCGGTATGATCAATAAGAAATTTATTACACAAATTTTCTTGTGCTAGCTTAATTGCATCTTTTGAATATTGCTCGGCTGCTTGAAAGTTAATTCTACCAGTAACTTTTATAAGTATGTATTCATCTTTGGGTAAATATGTAACGGAATATTTCATTAGTTTGGATTCTTCTGTTCTTGCTTAAGTACAATTTAGACAGAAAAAACTTAGCAAGCTACTTAATTATTATTCTCTAATAAATTGATTGAATTATGAGTTCTTTTTTAATGCTGATTTCTTTAAAATAAAAAATCCCGGACAAAGCCGGGATATAAGTACAATAATAAACGTATATGTTAGTTGATTACTCTTACGTCAGCTGCTTGAAGACCTTTTGGACCTTCAGTAACAGAATATTCAACTCTATCATTTTCTTCAAGTGATTTGTAACCGTCGCCGGCAATTGCTTTGAAATGTACAAATACATCATCGCCGCTAGCTTGTTGAATGAAACCAAAACCTTTAGTACTGTTGAACCATTTTACTGATCCTTGTTTGCGCTCTGCCATAACAGATGCTCCTTTTTGTAAATTATAAATTGTATTGTTTTTGACAGGGCTCTAAAATTGTACTGGGGGATTTTCGAATTACTTCTACTTCTACATTACCACTTACTGCGGGTTTACATTTTTAAGATACTGCCGTACAGCTCCAAATATAGATTAAATTCCTTTAGTAACCTAATTTTATTTTCGATGTCTTGCTGAATGTTGAGTTTAAGCGCCAAAATGGCCGAAAGTGAATTAGCAGAAATTAGAAAAGATTAAGAATCCAAGTAACTTTTCAGACTATTTTGAATAAAATATTCCCATCCACCTTTACAACTTTCGGGTTTAAACTCCGGTATATCATCCGAAAAATCTTCAATAACCTCTGTGGTTACTCTTAACAATGATTTACTTCCATGATCTTCTAACTCAAATGTAACAAACGAATCACCGGAGTAATCTTTATACCTCCAATTGTACTTTATTAATTTGTTGGGGGTGACTTCAACAATTTTCCAGAGATGCAAAAAATCTCTTTCGCCGGAGCTCACATTAAATTGAGTTTCAAATCCAACCTCCGGTTTAAAATCCGGGATATTAGTGAAAAACCACTTCTTCATCTGATCAACTTCGGTGATTGCTTTCCAAACTTTGGAAGTCGGTTGGTTAAATTCTTCTTCAACTATAATTGGCTCATCAGTTGTTTTCATATTTAACTGTTACCCTTTATTAAAATTGTATCGCAATTTGCTGCTGTTAATCGGTGCTTTAAAATTTTCTGATATTCATCTGAATAATACCAATTCTCAAAATCATTTTTATTTTCAAATTGAATAACTACGGTCCGAGAGTAATTCCAATTTCCTTCAAGTATAACGGGATCATCATCCGAAGCTAAATATTTGCCATTATATTTTGCGAAAACATGGTCAACGCTCTTTAAGTAATTATTATATTCCTTCTCATCCTTAATTCTAATATTTGCGATAAAATAATAAGCCATTCTTAAACATTACGATTTATTTTAATACTAAAAATAGTTCCTTCCGGTTTTTGGGAAGTAAAGAAAACTTCACCACTAAGATATTGTTCGACTAAAAGTTTTACACTATATGTGCCAATTCCTCTTCCATAACCTTTTGTGGAAAACGAACGTTGAAATATTTGTAATTGAATGACCTCGGGAATAATTTGTGGATTTTGGACGGAGAAAATAATATGATCGTTATCAATTGTAGAATATATTTTTATCTCATCATTTTTTGAAGAAGCTTCAATTGCGTTTTTAACTAAGTTGCCAAAACATCTAACTAAAAGTTTTTTATCTGTGTTTACTTTAATAAAAGGATCACTTTCGGCTAAGGTCAACTTCTTGTCTTTTGTAAGTTGATGCTTGGAATATTGTGAGTAAACTTTTCTTAAAATGTCATTTACTTCCGTAGTTTGATAATCAACCGACAATTTTCCGTCTTCCGCATTTCTCAGATCACGTTGAGTCAAAATCTCTTGAATTAGTTGATCGGATGATTCTATAAGCGACGGGAGAATTTCATCAAATTCATCTTCTTCAGCATCTTTCAATAGTAATGAAAAATTGTTAACAACCGAAGCAGTGTTTAAAACATCATGAAAAAAAATTCTTTCTAGTGCTTGACGTCTCTTATCACCGGAAATGTCTCTGATTGCAAAGATAGTATATTGTTCTTCATCTATATCTAGTAAAGATGTATTTACCTTGAAATCAAATGATTCTTCCTTCTGACTGAGTTCGCTGATAATTCGGCACTCCTCTTCAGAGGATAACTTGTTTTCATTAGTAAATTTAATTGCGTGGGCAGCACCGCATTCCGCGCAAAATTTCGATGTTCCGCATGAATCTTTTCCCATTTCATCACTGTGAATACATGAAATTGCTTCACCAACACGCTTACCCTTTATTTCTTCAAAACTTGATTTTCTGAAACCGGCAATAGCTTTTTTATTGGCTGCAACTATCTGTCTGTTTTTATCAAGTATAACCGCCAACTCAGGAAACCCGTCAAGCAATGTTTGAACAATTTTGTGATAGATAAGTTTTTGAGATTCCGAATTAATTTTCTCGTCTGATGTTCTTTCCGGTGAGTCGTAATAGGTGGTAATAGTTTTTTCCATGCACTCCTCAATTAAAGTAATATCTTGCACCGACAGCCAAATCTATTTCAAGCTTAGTTTCAGGAAGTAATCTGAATACCGGGACAAATTCCAGAAAGATATCCATTGGAATATTATCAGGGTAAAATAATATTCCGCCGACACCTCTGAATCCTAAACCGAATTTATCTTTTTCATTTCTTAAGCGTACACCGAAACCGTAATATAATGGAAAACTAATATTAGTATTAAAAGTATTGTCGATATGATATAAATAATCAGCGTGAATTGAGAGACCGTCATCTCGACCTAAAAAATGCCAACCCAATCCACCTACGATTGCATTACTTTCACTCACCCAGTATTTTGCATTTATAGCGGAAGGTTCTCCGAACATTAATCCCAGACCGAAATTTGAAGGTTGTGAAAAACTATTTAGAAACATTAACACGAAGAATAGAAGAATAATTTTTAATTTCATTCTTTGCCCATTATTTATTAGATCAATAAACTTCTAAGAAATATTTGCTAAATTATCATGGCAAATTTAACATAATCTAAACGGATGTAAAAAGGTAATAATTATGATAGAATCCAAAACAGAAATTGATATTAACGAGCTTATAAAAATTTATTCTGCCGAATTCGACACATCAAAAAAAGAGACTTCTATAATCTTAGCTGCCGGTCACGGTAAAAGAATAAAATCACATCGTTCAAAAATGCTGCATAAAATTTGGGGTGAGCCCACAGTCTCTAGAGTCTTCGATGCTTGCGCTAAGGGACTAAAATCAGCAAACATTATAGTAGTGGTTGGAATTAAAGCTGAAAACGTTATAGAAACAGTGGGGAAAAGAGAATACGGAAGTTATGCTTACCAAGCCGAGCAGCAAGGCACCGGTCATGCAGTTCAGGTTGCATTAGAAAAAATTGAAAACAAAAACTATGATGGAATTATTTATGTTTTCCCCGGTGATATGGGGTTGGTTGACGAGAAAACAGTCTCAAGATTTAAAGATGAATTCCACAAATCCAATTCCGATATGATGGTTTTAACCGGACTTTTTGAAGGCGACTATAAAGAAAATTATTATGGCAGAATAGTAAGAGTTAAAGAAACCGACGTAAATGGAAATAAATCTCCTGATGCCGGACAAGTTATTAAAATTATGGAGCACAAAGATATTCTTAATCTGTCCGAAACCGAAAATCATATTATCGAATTTAAAGAAAAAAAATACGCTTTTACTCGTCAAGAATTACTGGAGAACAATGAATTTAATTCCGGTGTTTTCGCTTTCAAGTATAAATACCTTGCTAAACTCATCAATGAAATAAAAAGCAATAATGTACAGGGGGAGATATATCTTACAGACTTAATTCATCTATTCAATGAAGAAGGATTATCGGTTGGCGCTGTAAGTCCGATACAGCAGCATGTCATAATGGGCTTCAATAATAAGTCCGTCCTAAAAGAGATGGAAAAGATTGCCCGCAATCATGTATATGATAAGATAAAAGATATAATCGAAATTGAAGATGAAGAAGATTTTTACATTGCCGATGATGTAGTCGAAAAAATATTGGAAATGGATTCACAAGGCACTCCTTTAGATATCCATGTCGGAAGAGGAGCATTTATTTGTAAAGGAGTTTCTGTTAATTATGGATGCACATTTGGTCGTGAGTGTATAGTAAAAGATAACATTGTACTCGGTAAAAATGTAAACATTGGTGAAGGTGTCGAAATATCATGCTTCCCGGGACAACAAGTTCTTGTTGGTGATAATGTTGAGATCATGAAAGGAGATATCATCAAAGGGAATATTACCATTGGCAACAATTCAAGAATTGAATCCAGCGTTAATATGACCGGCAGTGACGATTACCCGGTTACTATAGGAAATAATGTGGAGATAAAAGGAACAACATATATTTTCGGATCGAACATTGCCGATAATATTTTGATTTATCATTCCGTGTTAGTAAGAAAAAATGTGATTAATCCTAATAAGGATGGTTCACAATTCAAGATCGGTTTTTATATTCCGGAAGTAATCGGTAGGGAAGGAATAAAAGAAATTTAAAAAGAAAAAGGAATGCAGCTTTGCATTCCTTTTTAAATAATAAAATTAAGTAAAACTATTTTTCTAATTTATTAACGAACTTAGTAAGTCTTGCTTTTTTTCTTGCCGCTGTATTTTTATGAAGTTTACCTTTAGAAGCAGCTTTATCGATTGCTGATACCGCTGATTTTAATACGACTTCAGCTTGTTCTTTTTCGGTTGAATCCAAAACTTTACCAACTAAAGTATTTACTTTAGATTTTATAGCTTTGTTTCTTATTCGTCTCGTCTCGTTTTGACGCGCTCTCTTTTTAGCAGAAGCGTGATTAGCCATTCTTATAACCCTAAATTAGATTTTTAATAGACCACAAATATAAGAGTATTACCAGTTTTGTGCAAATGAAATTAGTGTTTTAAAGCCTTCGCCATAGTATAGTCTTTAATCTCACCAATTTAATAGCTATTTTTGTCCTCCAATTTTTTAAGAGAAAGCTGCAAAAAATGCTTAAAATCAACGAAATTTATCATTCTATTCAGGGTGAGAGCACAAAAGCCGGATTGCCTTGTGTTTTTATTCGGTTGACTTACTGCAATCTTCGCTGCACTTATTGCGATACCGAGTATGCTTTTTATGAGGGATATGATAAATCGATTGATGAAGTTATAAAGGAAGTAAAAAAATATAACTGCAATTTGGTTGAAGTGACCGGTGGTGAACCACTTGTTCAAAATGAATCAATTGAATTGATGAAAAGATTATGCGATGAAGGTTTTGAAGTCATGCTTGAAACCGGCGGAAGTCTGCCGATTTCGGACATTGATAAACGTGTAAGAATAATTCTCGATCTAAAATGTCCTTCCAGCGGAATGATGAAGAAAAATTTATACGAGAATATTGAATATCTAAAACCGATTGACGAGGTAAAATTTGTTATAGGTACTCGCGAGGATTATGTATGGTCAAAGGAACAAGTTGAAAAGTATGAATTAGACAAAAAATGTGCGGTTCTTTTCTCAGTTGTCTTCGGAGAACTTGAACCGGTAACGTTAGTCAATTGGATATTGGAAGATAATCTAAATGTGCGTTATCAATTACAAATGCATAAAATAATTTGGGAACCCGATAAAAAAGGTGTGTGATGAAAATTTCTAAAGAGTTTAAATGGGAAATGGGACATAGACTTCCGTTCCATTCCGGTAAATGTAAAAACATTCACGGTCATACTTACAAAATGCGCGTTGAGATTGAAGGCGACTTGGATGAAAACGGAATGGTAATAGATTATTACGATGTCTCAGAAATTATCTCTCCGATTGTTGATGAACTTGATCATTCATTCATGGTTAAAGAAACCGATAAAGTGATAATTGATTTTCTTGATAAGCTGAAATCCAAAAAAGTTGTAGTTTCTTTTGAAACAACAGCTGAAAATATAACTCTGCATTTGTTAAACAAAATAAAAGAACGAATTACTTCCGAACGAATAAAAAAAATAAAAGTAAGAGTTTACGAAACAGAAAAGACTTACGCTGAAGATGAGATTGAGTTGTAAATCCTAAATCTTAATTTCGAATTACTTAACTATATTGAAGCAATAAATCCGAAATCCCAAACCGGAAAATTAGTTTTGTGATTGTTTGATTTGAATTTTGAATTTGTTTAGAATTTAGTGCTTCGAATTTAGGATTTTTCCGAAGAGACAGTTTATTTCATTTTAATAACAAGTAATGTTACATCATCTTGCAGAGGATGATCTCCTTTCCAATCATTAGCCGTTTCAAGTAATAAATTAAGTAAAGATTCGGCACCGTTAAAACTGCTTGAAAGTAATCTTGATTTTATCCTTTCCATCCCTAGCATCTCATTTTGAGAATTAAATAATTCGGGTAAACCGTCGGTCATAAAAACTAAATGGTCATCTTTATTCAGATCAATAATCATATTGCTGTAAGGAATATTTGGATTTAGTCCAAGCGGTAAACCTTTTAATGGAAATTCTTCTAATG
>QZJX01000105.1 GCA_003599395.1 Ignavibacteriales bacterium
AATTGCGGTAGTTCTTCAATTAAATATCAATTTATTGATTCAGATGAAAAAGTTGCTTTGGCAAAAGGACAAGTCGAACGTATTGGTATGAGCAGTGCTGTATTAACTCATCAACCACACGGAAAAGAAAAGATAAGAATTGTGGGTGAAATCTTAGATCACACAATTGCGATTGAATATGTAATTGCAGTGTTGCTTAGCCCAAATCATGGTGTTATAAAAGACAAAAATGAAATTGACGCAGTTGGCCATAGAGTTGTTCATGGTGGTGAAACATTCTCCGGTTCAGTTTTGATAACAGATAGTGTAATGAATGCCTTGAAAGAAAATATTGAACTTGCTCCGCTTCATAATCCTCCGAACATAAAAGGTATTGAAGCTGCCAAGAAACATCTTCCTAATACTCCTCAGTGCGGAGTTTTTGATACGGCGTTCCATTCTAAAATGCCTCCAAAAGCTTATCTCTATGGGATTCCTTATGAATTATATAAAAAATATAAAATTCGTCGATATGGTTTCCATGGGACATCACATAGATATGTTGCATTACGAGCAGCGGATATTTTGAATAAACCTTATGACAGATTAAAAATAATTACAGCTCATCTTGGTAACGGTTGCAGTATGGCTGCAATTGATCAAGGTAAATCTATTGATACAACAATGGGATTTACACCGCTCGAAGGTTTATTGATGGGAACAAGAGTCGGTGATATGGATCCCTCGGTCATTCTATATATCATGGGCAAAGAAGGATTAACGCTTTCCGAAGCAAACACTCTAATGAATAAACACAGCGGTCTTATTGGCTTAAGCGGTGAAAGCAGTGATATGAGAGAAATTGAAAATGCAGTCGATCAAGATGTAAAGCGTGCAAAAAATGCCTTCGAAGTTTTTACATATAGAATTAAAAAGTATGTCGGTGCTTATACCGCTGCTATGGGTGGCTTAGATGCGTTAGTCTTTACCGGTGGGATTGGCGAAAATTCTATAAAAGTTAGAAAATATGTTTGTGAAAATATGGATTATCTCGGTATCAAATTAGACGATAAACTGAATGAAAATGTAAAAGGAGAGATGGTCATTTCAACCAGTGATTCAAAAGCTGCAGTTCTAAGAATCCCGACAAATGAAGAGTTAGTTATTGCACTGGATACCGAAGAGATTGTTACTGCACAGAAGAAATCAGCTCAAGAAGTTAAGTTTAATTAAAAAATAATAATTAATTTTGTGATGGAAGAAGGGGGTTGTCTTGATAATTAAGGCAACCCCTAATTTTATTTTGAACGGAGTTTTTATGGAAATCATTAGTATAGATAACTTTTTATTGGCGTTCATACCACTCTTTGTTGCAATGGATATTATCGGGACAGCACCTGTGTTCATGGGTTACACTCATGATGTGTCAAGTCATCAAAGAAAACAGTTGATCATTCAAGCACTATTAACTGCATTCATTGTAGCTGTCGTGTTCCTCGTAAGTGGAAAAGCAATACTTAGATTTCTTGGAATCACAATTAATGATTTTAGAATCGCTGGTGGATTGATACTTTTGGTGCTTAGTGTTCATGATATTTTATCATCTTCCGAAACAAGAAGATCACCCGGCGAACATATTGGAATTGTTCCATTAGGTATTCCGCTTATTATGGGACCCGCTGCTTTAACAACTATATTAATTTTAGCAGATAAATTTGGTTATACAATAACTGTTCTTTCTTTGACAGGAAACTTCTTAATCGTACTTTTAGTGTTGATCAATGCAAAATGGATTACAAAAGCTATAGGAGTTGGAGGATCAAAAGCATTCGCGAAAATTGCTTCTTTGCTTTTATCTGCGTATGCTATAATGATGATTCGCGAAGGCATTAGTGAAGTTATAACAGGATTTTAGTTAATATGGATTTAGGAATTAAAAATAAAACGGCTTTAGTAGTTGCTGCCAGTCAAGGAATCGGCAAAGCAGCCGCAATCGAATTAATTAAGGAAGGCTGTAATGTTGCTATTTGTTCAAGTAATAAACAAAATTTGATCGAAGCGGCAGGCGATATAAAAATTCAGACCGGAATAGAACCATTTTGGATCGTATGTGATATCAACAAATTATCGGATATTAATAATGTTGTCGAAAATGTGAAAAATAAATTCGGCACAATTGATATTCTAGTAAACAATTGCGGTGGTCCAAAACCAGGTTATTTTGATGAATTGAATTCTACAAATTGGGATGATGCATATAATCAAGTGTTGATGAGTACAGTGCAGTTTACAAAATTAGTGCTGCCGGAAATGAAAAAGAACAAATGGGGCAGAATCATAAATGTAACTTCACTTTCTGTTAAACAGCCGGTTGATAATTTAATATTATCAAATTCATTTAGAAGTGCGGTTACAGCCTTTGCAAAAACAATTAGTCAACAGTATGGTGAATTCGGTATAACTGTTAATAATATTGCACCGGGATTCATTTTAACATCTCGTCTCTATGAACTTGCAGTGAAAAGAGCAGAAAAGGAAAATGTATCTCAAAAAGAGATTCTAGCCCAAATGGCAAAAAGTAATCCAGTAAAGAGATTAGGAACGCCCGAAGAAATGGGAGCCGCAATCGCATTTCTTGCATCGGATAGAGCCGGTTACATCACCGGGGTTACTCTTCAAGTTGATGGCGGACAAATTAAATCTACGTACTAATTTTCATAAATAAATAATAATTTTTCACTATTCCTCATAAATAGGGGACAGAATGAAAAAAGAAATCGATCTCACCATTCATCCGGATTTTATTGAAGATTATTCATACAGAACTAATCTCGCCGCCAAAAAACTTCATCTAAATCCATCAGAAATTACAACAGTGCAGATTGTAAAAAAGTCAATTGACGCTAGAAGTAAAACTCCTTTATACAAATTAAGATCAATAGTTTATATAAACGAACAACCTAAAGATATTTTTCAACCTATAAATTTCATCCCCGTAAACTCAAAAAAAACAGTTGCTATTATTGGCAGCGGACCGGCCGGACTTTTTGCTGCTTTGAGATTAATTGAACTCGGAATTAAACCGGTAATTTTTGAGAGAGGTAAAAATGTTCGTGATAGAAGAAAAGATTTACGAGCAATCCAGCAATTCCATGAAGTAAACCCGGATTCAAATTATTGTTTTGGAGAAGGCGGTGCCGGCACTTACAGTGATGGCAAACTTTATACTAGATCAACTAAGCGGGGTGATGTAAAGCGAATTCTTAACTTACTGGTTCAACACGGTTCGCAGAATGAAATATTAATTGATGCACATCCGCATATCGGCTCTAACAGATTACCTAAGGTTGTTCAAGCTATAAGAGAAACAATTATTAATAATGGCGGTGAAATTCATTTTGATTCGAGAGTGACCGATATATTAATCGAAGCCGGTAAAACAAAAGGTGTTATAGTAAATAATGAAAAGGAAATCTTAAGTTATGCGGTAATAATTGCAACCGGACATTCAGCAAGAGATATTTATTATCTACTTCATAGAAAAAAAATTTTACTTGAAGCAAAATCATTTGCGATGGGTGTAAGAATTGAACACCCTCAACAATTGATTGATTCAATTCAATATAAAATGAAAATTCGGCACAAAAATTTACCCGCCTCAAATTATAGTTTAACTTGTCAAGTTGATGGAAAGGGAGTTTACTCGTTTTGTATGTGTCCAGGCGGAATTATTATACCGGCATCAACCGATAAAAATGAATTAGTTCTCAATGGGATGTCCGTCTCAAGAAGAGATTCACCATTTGCAAATTCCGGCTTGGTTGTTTCGATTGATGAAAATGATTGGAAAGATTTTTCTGAGCACGGAATTTTCGCCGGATTAGAATATCAAAAATATGTCGAGAATTTAGCATACAATTCCGGTGGAAAAACCCAAAGTGCACCTGCACAAAGAATAACTGATTTTGTAAATGGGAAATTATCAAGTTCACTTCCGGATACTTCATATATTCCCGGAACTGTTAGTTCTCCGTTGCATGATATTCTTCCCAGAAATATAGGCGATCGCTTAAGACAAAGTTTGATTGAATTCGATAAAAAAATGAAAGGTTACTATACGAGCGAAGCTCAAGTACTTGCGGCCGAAACTCGAACAAGCTCACCGATTCGAATTCCTCGCGAAGTTAATACTTTAATGCATCCCGAAGTGAACGGATTATTTCCTTCCGGTGAAGGAGCTGGTTATGCCGGAGGAATAGTATCAGCCGCGATAGACGGTGAGCGCTGTGCTGAGGCAGTTGTAAAGTACGTTGCGATCGCTTGAGACTTTCTCATATCTATTTTTTTAAGTACATTTATTATCATTCATTTGAGATGAAGAAAATGATAAGAAGAATATTACCGTTTTTAATTTTATTCTCGATAGTATATGCACAAACATCTCCCGCTAAAAAGTGGGTTATCATTCAAGATCTGCAGGATAGAATAGTCTATTTGGATACTTCCGCAATTAAAACTTATGATAATCAACTATCGGTTTGGGGACTCTCAATTTTTAGAACTCCACAACGAGTTACTCCTTTTACTGAAGAAGTTTTACAGATTAAAAGCAATTTGCTGTTTAACAATGTCACGAAAACTTATTCGGTTATAGGAACACTTTATTATGATAAAAGTAACAGAATAATTGGCGAATCTGCACCACCAAGAATAACAGGCGGCGAAGATAGCTTTGAATATCCTATTCAACCGGGGTCTTCTATTGAATCATTGTATCAAAAAGCATTCACTTATAAAACAACTGGAAAATTGGAAGTAGAGTCAAGTGAATACTTAGCGAACACAGATTTTTCAAAAGAGAATCAGAGAACTGCTCCACAAAGTCAACCCACATCTTCCGATACAACAATTCAACCATCCGGACCGATTATAATTTCTCCCGAACAAAATATTGCGTTAATTGATGAAGCAAATAAGAAGACAATAGAAAAACGTGATTCATTAGCTGCGGCAAATCGAGAATTAAGAGAAAAGAAACTTGAAGAAACAAAAATGAATGAATCGATGAAACCAGCAGTAAACCCACCTTCAAATAAATCCGATCTGAGTAATATTAATTTGGATGCTAAAAAGCCTTCAAAATCAAAAACAAAGTACGATGAAACTTCGGATGCAAATGTTAGAGGAAATATTTGGAGTGATGGAATTAAATATGTTATCCAATTATCATCATGGCGAGAAAAGAATATTGCAGAAAAACTTGTAGAAGATAAGCAAAAAGACGGGCATGAGGCATTCTTAATGCAAGTTGATCTTCCCGGAAGAGGTACATGGTACAGAGTTAGAGTCGGTTATTTTGATACACTTGAAGAAGCTCAAAATTATAAACGAAATAATAATTTGTAAACCCAATGAAAGAAAAACTAAATAAATCCGAAGCTGAATGGCAAAACGAATTAACACCCGAGCAATTTAGAATTCTTCGCCAAAAAGGTACTGAACGAGCATTTACCGGAGAGTATTACAAAACTGAAGAATCCGGTATTTATCTCTGTGCTGGATGCGGACAAGAATTATTCAGCTCTGAAACTAAATATGAATCCGGCAGCGGTTGGCCAAGTTATTGGAAACCGGTTGATCAAAATGTTGTTGAGCTTCATGAAGATAAAGCTTTTGGAATGACTAGAACGGAAGTGACTTGCTCAAAATGTGGTGGTCATCTTGGTCATGTTTTTCCGGATGGTCCTAAACCAACCGGATTAAGATATTGTATCAACTCAGCCTCTCTAAAATTTCATAAATCAAAGTAAACTATGACTAAAAATATTAAGTGGCTTGATTGGGCGCGAAGAATACAAGCAATCAGCCAAACCGGTTTGGAATTTGCACATAATGAATATGATATTGAACGAAATAAGAAATTAGAAAAAATTGCCGCGGAAATTATATCTGAACATTCTAATCTCGGTGAAACGGAGATACTTCAGATATTTTTAAATCAAAAAGGTTACGCAACGCCTAAGGTCGATGTTAGAACAGCAATTATTAAAGAAGAAAAATTACTATTAGTAAAAGAAGCAAGTGACGGCAAATGGGCAATGCCCGGCGGTTGGGCTGATGTCGGTGATATCCCATCACAAGCCGCAATTCGTGAAGCTAAAGAGGAAAGTGGATTTGATGTTGAAATAATAAAAGTACTAGGCGTTTATGATGCTAATAGAAAATCCGGTGGTTTGGAATTATTCCATGCGGTAAAAATTGTTTATCTCTGTAAAATAATTGACGGTGAAGCAACTCCAAGTTTTGAAACTCCGGAGGTAAAATTTTTCTCAATCAATGAACTTCCTCAACTTTCCGAAAATCGAACAAATATTAAACACATTGATCACATCATTGCGCATTTGAAAGACCCGAATAGACCCACCGATTTTGATTAACAAAAAAATAATTGCATAAAAAGACAATTTTGTTTGGATTATTTTATTTCCTTATTTATATTTGGTCTAAATAAAAATACCATTGTTTAAAATAATCAGAGGTCAATTTATGCGTTCCATTTTCAAATATATTTTAACTTTTCTTTTTATTGTTTCACTAAATGCACAAGATTTTGATTTCTTCACTCAAAAATCAACAATTGGAGGCTATGGCGAGTTACACTATAATGTTGAAACTCCTGAAGGTGGCAAGACTAGTAAGAAACTAGATTTTCATCGTTTTGTACTTTTTTATTCCCATTCTTGGTCTGAGAAATGGTCCTTTAAAGCCGAGGTCGAATTAGAACATAATTTTGTACAAGACGGACAAGGTGAACTTGAACTCGAACAAGCTTACGTAAATTATCATCACGCTGATTGGTTCGGATTTCAAGCCGGTGTTATTTTACCCTCAGTGGGATTAATAAATGAATTCCACGAGCCGCCACTATTCTTTGGTGTCGAGCGTCCGGAATATCATAGTCGAATCATTCCTACTACTTGGTTCGGTAACGGTTTAGCTATTTATGGAAATTATGAAGGATTTGATTACAAAATTTCCGTTATGGAAGGATTAGATGCTGACGGTTTCAGTGCATCTTCAGGAATTCGCGGAGGAAGATTAAAAGGATTTAATGCTGATGCAGAGCAGCTTTTATACAATGCAAGATTAGATTATCTCGGTTTACCAGGACTCAAAGTCGGTGCATCGTTCACATATAACAAAGCAAAAGGTGATTCAACTTATAATGCAATTACTTTAATTGAAGGACATGCACAATATATAGCAAATAACTTACACGCCACTTTTGAAATAGGAAATATCAATTATGATTCGGGAATTATTGAATCTTCATTCGGATATTATTTTGATCTCGGTTATAATATTTCTGATTTCTTAGGTATAGAAACACAAATAATTCCATTTGCACGATATACAGATTATAATACCGCAAACTCTACAACAACAGGCGGTAACATTGAAGAACAATATCATTTCAAAAAATGGATGGTTGGTTTTTCTGTAAAACCGATTGAACAAGTAGTGTTTAAAGTGGACTACGGTCAAAGAACAAGACAATTAGATGATGCAAAAGTCGATTTGTTTAATCTGGGTGTAGGATACATGTTCTAATGAGATTTGGTATGATAAAAATATTATTACTATTAAACTTTATAGTTATTCTAACCTTAGCAAATGATATCCGTAATCATACCGAAGAATCAATTGAAAAATTGTTTGGTGGGGATGTGGAATACGAGATGATAAAGTTCCACATCCCGGCTGATTTGAAATCTTCGATTGAAAACGAGGTAAAGCAAAAGTTCTTTGCCGACGAAATTTATATCTGGAAGATTAAGCAAGGTAATAATTTAAAAGGTTATGCCTTGCTTGATAATGTTTACGGAAAATCTATGCCGATAACATTTCTGGTCATCTTCGATAAAGAACTAAAAATAGCAAACAGTTCTATTGTTAAATACCGTGAACCTTATGGAGGTGCTGTCGGAAACGAATCTTGGAATGCTCAATTCAAAGGTAAAAATGGTAATTCAAATTATAATGTAGGAAGTGATATAAGTGCGATAAGCGGGGCAACTATTTCGGTTCATTCGGTAAGTAAAGGCGTTAGAAAATTGGCATTGCTTTTACCAAAGATCACGGATAGGATAAAATGATAACTTTAAGAAATTTTGAACCACTGTTAAAAAAATTCTTGATCTCATATTTAATTGTCGTTACAATCGGATTAACACTCGGGTTGTATTTTGTAAGACATACCACCGACTTAACACCTTCCGGAACTGTTGAAAGATTTAGAGGTGATGAAGTTCAAGATGGCGATGAATTTACCATCCCGGAAAATTATCCTCGTCCAATTAGTGAATTGTTAGTTACAACTCATAATCACATACTTGGATTTTCATTTATATTCGGATCGGTTGGATTGATATTTTATTTTAACAGCCGAGTAAAAGGTTTTTGGAAAACTTTTTTGCTACTAGAACCATTTGTCTCAATAATAACTTCATTCGGATCTATTTGGTTGATCAGATTTGTTCATCCTGCGTTCGTGTATCTCACAATAATTTCCGCGTTACTTTTATATATATCGTTTTATGTAATGGTCTATTTTTCTTTAACAGAATTATTGAGCAAAAAATATGAAAGGTTATCTTGATCAAATATTTATTTCACTATTGTTCATCACTTTAGTCTCTAATGCGGGACATCCTCTCAGAACAGAAGACGGCTTTTCTTTAGGAATAAATTCATTCGAAATAGAAATTGTATCCGAATTTTTCAATTATTCAGATAACTCAGAAATATCTTTACCTATCAGTTTTGGTTATGGAATTACGAGCAGTACAGATATTCTTGTTGGCTTTTCATATCACAAATATTGGGATGATAGAAATAACTTTAGCAGTTTTAACGACATCCTGATAGAACTCAAACAAATGATTTTTACGGAAGATGTTCGTTTCGGAATAAAACCATTTATTAGTATACCCTCCGGAGACGAAGCAAAGGGATTCGGTAAAGGAAAACTAAACTTCGGAATGATGATTCTCCTTACAAAAGAATGGGAAAAATTTCACATCCATACCCAACTCGGTTATCATAGAAATAATAATGTTGTAAACGAAAATGAAAATTTGTGGGAGTATTCAATCGCTTTGGAGAAATTATTTTCTGAAAGATTTTCCGGATTATTGGAATTTGGAATAGCTAGAAGTTGTTGCCCGGATTATATAGAACCACCGAAGTTTATCAGTTTAGGGGCGTCTTATTTACTCGAAGAAAATCTTGTGGTAAGCATGGGCATACTAAAGGGAATACACAGCGTTGATCAGCATCTTGGTTTAACCGGAGGTATAACAATTACTTTTTAATTGAACTTCCTTTAATTCTTTCCTGACTCATTCTTGTTACCTTGAAAATACTATAAAGTAGAATCGCCACGCCAATCCATTGCACCGGATCTAGAATATTATCTCGCAATAAATATTCAAGTATAACCGCCGTCAACGGGAAGGCCATTTCACAAATTGTTGCAACCGAAGCAGTCACAATTTTCAAACCATAATAATAAAGAAATATCGCAGCACCGCCTGTTGTAAAAGCAATTAATAAGAAAATCAAAAATTGATCTGTTGTAACTTCAGCAATTTGAGGTAGTTGACCCAGTGGTAATACAATTATTAACATTATAATAGATGAAATCGCAAATCTGAGATAGGTACCTAGTTCAAATCCAACATTTCTTAAAGCACGTTTACTAAATACTGTAGAAGAAGCGAAGCTTAAAGCTGCAATTATAGAATACATCGCAGCCATTGCGGTATTACCTTCGTTGACTTGAATTGGCATCTTAAAACCAAAAGTCATCAAATATGCACCGCTTATAGCGATTGCAGCCCACAGAAAAAATATTCGAGGTAGCCTTTCTTTTAAAATTAGTCCGGCTAATATCAGAGCAAAAACCGGTTGAAGTTTTTGTATAAGTATAACAATAGATAGGTTCACAAAATCTACATAGAACAAAGCTTTGGTAATTGCCATCGTTCCTATTGCACCGCCGAAAAGTGCAACACCCACGAATGAACCCCAATCGGCCAAGGTTAGTGATTTTAATTTCCCGTACTGCTTTAGAAAAATGGGGGAAAGTAGAATTGCTACAATAGAACTCTCGATAAAAACAACAAGTCCGACCGGTAATGAATACAACGTCGGTCTTAATACAATACCATCAATACCCCAAAGACTTGCAGCAACAATAATAAATACCGGAGCAAACCTGCTCATCTGAATCCTTTCTTCAACATTCAATTTTGAATCAGCAAATATAACTAAATAAAAATTGGCGTGAAAAATTCATGGAAGGCTGGAATAAATGAAATGAACTGCAAATTATTTAATTCCCTAAAATTGAATAAATTTTATAATTTTACATTATTGTCCTTTTAGATAAAAAACTGACTTAACAAGCGGAGTAGAAATGTTTAAAAAATTATTAGCAACCGTTCTGTTTGTATCATTTGTTCTAGTGATCAATGCTCAGGATAAAGGTGTTTATGTTGAATCAAGCAGCAAATATTGGAAACAAATTGAAGAATCAATCGAGAAGTTTGAATCGAAAAATAAGAGTAAAAAAGTTTTTCAAGTTGATCTTGAAGGAATGAATATCCCGACTTCGACAGATCAGTTTAATACTTACTGGCATCAAGCGCCTATATCACAAGGAAACACGGGTACATGCTGGTCATTTTCTACAACTTCATATTTTGAATCGGAAGTTTATCGAATCCACAAAAAAGAAGTAAAACTCTCGGAGCTTTACACTGTCTATTGGGAGTATATTGAAAAAGCAAAAGAATTTGTCAGGACAAGAGGCGAATCTCTTTTTGCCGAAGGATCGGAAGCTAACGCTGTAACACGAATTTGGAGAGAGTACGGAATTGTTCCCGGTGATTTATATACCGGATTAAAAGAAGGTCAAGAATTTCATAATCATTCACATCTTTACAAAGAAATGAACTCATATTTAGAAACAGTAAAAGCAAATAATGCATGGAATGAAACCGTAGTTCTCGAAACCATTAAATCAATATTGGATTATCATCTCGGTACCCCACCGGAAAAATTTCTTCTCGAAGGAAAAGAATTTTCACCAAAAACTTTTTTAAGCGATTATCTAAAACTAAACTTGGATGACTACTACGATATACTTTCATATCTACAACAGCCCTTTTGGGAGCAAGTTGAATATGAAGTCCCGGATAACTGGTGGCACAGCAAAGAATATTGGAATATTCCTCTCGATGATTACATGAAGTTATTTAAGAGCGCAATCCGTGATGGATATTCAATATGTATCGGCGGTGATGTATCCGAACCAGGGAAAGTTGCGGCGAAAGATGTTTTCCTAGTCCCCGATTTCGATATTCCATCTGAATACATTAATGATTATGCTCGTCAGTTTAGATTTGATAACGAAACTACAACGGACGATCACGGTGTGCATGTTGTCGGTTGGCTGGATTTGGATGGCGAAGGTTGGTACTTGATCAAAGATTCAGGTTCTTCGGCGCGCGATGGTAATAACAAAGGATATTATTTCTTCAGTGAAGATTATATCAAACTAAAGATCATGGATTTTATGGTTCATAAAGATGCGCTTGGTGAACTTGCTGAAAAGCTTAAATAAAGAATTACGTTGATACATAAATTATACACAACTTTCGATTATTTGTTTACAACCTCCTTCATCCGTTAATTGATGGATGAAGGAGATGTTGATCATCTTATAGCATGTTTACCAAACAAAGGAAAACAAGTCATTTTAACTTTTCTTAAAATATTTTACTCCGTCTAAACCCTTAAAATCAATATCTTGAGTCCAGACTATTGCATCATTTACTTTTGCCGTAATGTAAATAATACTATCTGCCATAGGAATTTTTTGTTCAAAACTAAATTTTGCTGCTGCAATTGCAATTGATGAACTCACTTCAATAACTTTTGCTTGTTGCATTAAAGCAATCACTTGCAAAGCATAGTTTTCATCTTTTTCAAGTAATACTTTTTTGTATATCTCATAGATGTTAATTGTCGATACAATTAACTCATCTGTATTCTCAATAGCAGATGCAAAATTTTTAGCATTTTTGCTATCAGCTAAGTATTCAAGCCACCCGGATGAATCAACTAAATTCATAATCTATCTTCCTCCCTCACAATATTAGTGTCAATACCTTTAAGGAAGCCGCGGGCATCTTTGATATTCTTAAGAAGTATGAATTCAATCCGATCACCTAGCTGGATAATTTGAAGTTTTTGACCGGGACGAAGATTTAATTTTTCTCTAATTTCTTTTGGAATAACCACCTGATATTTGGGTGAAATTTTTACCGTTGTCATATTCTGCCTTTACGAAGTTTTACGATAAATATATCGATAATCATTTTGTAAGTCAATACACAATCGATAACATTTCTGTACTATAAAAAAAATTCAGAATGTATGATAAAAAACTCAATTAGAAGGTAATTTATAAGTGAACAGTCTTAAATAAAATTCATATTTCGACGCATAAATTCAAAAAATATTTGATGCTTGTCCCACTTATGAATAATTTTAGCGAGTTAATAATTAATAGGAAAGAAAATGAACGCATTAAATTTAAGCGGAATCGGACAATTGAAGAAATCCGTTGAAGACACCTTGAATGAATTAATCGAACAAAAAGTTATTCAAAGAATCTGGAATAAAGATCACACCGTTTGGAGCGAAGACCCGGCTGAAATTTCAAATAGACTCGGTTGGCTTGATTGTGTTGAAAACGCTAAAAAGAGTCTGCCCGAAATTTACAATTTTGTGGAAAGTGTAAAAGCTTCCAAATTCAAAAATGTATTGATATTGGGAATGGGTGGTTCAAGTTTAGCGCCCGAAGTTTTCAGTTTGATATTTGGTAAAGATGAAAGATTTTTTAATGTATATGTTTTGGATAGCACTCATCCCGAAGCAATTAAAAATTACGCGGAAAAATTAGATTATAAAGAAACATTATACATTGTTTCAACAAAATCCGGTGGAACAGTTGAAACGTTATCGTTTCTAAAATTCTTTTACAATTTTGTGCTGAATCATGTTGGTAAAGAAAAAGTCGGAAATCACTTCGCAGCTATCACCGATCCGGGAAGTGGACTTCAAAAAATGGCTGAGGAACTTAACTTTAGAAAAATATTTTTGAACGATCCCAACATCGGTGGAAGATATTCGGCTCTTTCATTGTTCGGATTAGTTCCGGCAGCACTTATTGGAGTTAATATCGAATTGTTATTACTAAGAGCTGAGATGGCGGTTGCTAAATCAAAAATAGTTGATGTAAATAGAATTCATGAAAATCAATCTGCCGTGCTTGGCGCAATTCTTGGCGCATCTGCCGAAACGGGAAAGACTAAATTAACATTGCTTTATTCCGAAAGTATAAAATATTTTGGTGCTTGGCTTGAACAATTAATCGCTGAAAGTACAGGTAAAATCGGTAAAGGAATTTTACCGGTTGACTTAGAGGAAGTTGTGAATCCCGACTTATATAAAAACGATCGAGTATTTGTTTACACTCGTTTGAAAAACGAGCATCCGTTTGATAAATCAATTTATGAATTGAAACAGAAAGGTTTTCAGGTTATCGAAATTATTTTGGAAGATCTTTATTCACTCGGAGGTGAATTTTTTAATTGGGAGCTTGCAACCACAATTGCAGGATGGAAAATGAAGTTGCAGCCATTCGATCAACCGAATGTGGAATCCGCAAAAATTCAAGCAAGAAGTTTAATAACAGAATATCAAAAAACCGGCGAATTACCTCAACCGAAAGTTTCATATAAAGACGAAGATTTGTCAATTTATTATAACGAAGAAATTCACAGTTCCGAAGAGGCATTAACAAAATTATTTTCCTCAATAAATGATAATAGTTACGTTTCAATTCAAGCGTTTGTAAATCCTTCTGAAGAAATTTTTAATTTGATGCAAAACCTCAGAAGTAAAATTCTTAAAAAAATTGGAGTCGCTACAACATTCGGATTCGGACCGAGATTTTTACATTCTACCGGACAACTTCACAAAGGTGATGATGGTTCAGGAATATTCATCCAATTTATAGAAAGCGGAAATCTTAATCTCGGCATTCCCGATGACCCAAATAAAAATGATGCATCAATTACATTCGATGTTTTAATCCGTGCGCAAGCATTAGGAGATAGAGAAGCATTGGTCCAGAATAAAAGGAATGTAATCACTTTTGATATTCACTCGGATGTAATTAAAAATCTTTCAAAAATTGTGAATCTTGTATGATAAATAGAGCAGACAAATTAATTCTTATACTATTATTCTTTTTTATTGGATGCAGTTCTCAAAAGGAATATGTACCTCAATCAATTTTTGGTCTATCACTTGTTCAAAAGTTGGAAGGCGAAAGTGCTGCCTCTTTTGTTGATCGACTACACTATAATGAAGTAGCTGCGGAGAAAAATGAAATTGGATTTTACAAAGCTGATCATGGTGAAGCAATAATCTATGTTAGTTATTATAAAAATGTAAAAGATGCGGAACTAAATCTAAAGTTAATGGTAGAAAAAATTTCGCCTGAAAATTCGGTTTTTACCGGTGGCGAGAGTTTCGAAATGAATGATACAAAAATTTATAGATATCTCGGAATGGGGCAAACTCATTTTGTGTTTGCAAATAAAAAGGCATTACTTTGGCTTTCCGCAGAAATTAATTGGGGCGAAAAATTTCTAAATGAGTATCTATCATTTCTTAATTGAACGATTATAGCAGCAAATTTTGTAAAACGTTTTCTTAATGGAACTATATGTCTTTAATATAAGTTCTTTATTTGTATATTTGTTGAATTCAAAAAAAAGTTAATATGAAAAAGAAATATTTGTATTGGGGTTTGATTGTTGTTTTTTTATTGCTTTTAGCACTGCCAAAAATATCATGGCAAAGCGAAGATGCTCAAGCATCGACAAGTAGTCAGTCTCAAGCGATAAATGCGGAAGCGTTAATCATATCAAAAAGTGAACTTTCCGAAAATCTAATCTTAAACGCTACACTAATGGGTGATGAGGAAATTGAACTTCGTGCGGAAGTCCCCGGCAAAGTTATTCAAATAAATTTTAGTGAAGGTACAAGAGTTAAGAAAGATGATTTACTTGTGAAGATAAATGACGCTGATCTTCAAGCACAATTAGTCCGTGCAAAATCACAATTGAAATTAGCTGAAGAAAAGGAATACAGATCCAAACAGTTGATCGAACAGAATTTAATAAGCCAAGAAGAATATGATATTTTACTGAATGATTTGAATTCACGCAAAGCAGAAATCGAATTACTGAAAGCGCAAATTGATAAAACAGAAATCAAAGCTCCGTTTGATGGTGTTGTCGGGTTGCGTTCAATTAGCGAAGGCAGCTACATCACCTCGGCTGTTAACATTGCGATTTTAACAAAAACAAATCCAATAAAAGTTGATTTCGCTTTACCGATAAAACATGCTGATAAAGTTAGAGTCGGTACAAAAATTAACTTGATCGTACCAAACTCAAGTAAGAAATTTAATGCACAAGTTTATGCTATTGACCCCAAAGTTGATGTATCAACCAGAACAATTAAAATCAGAGCTAAAGCTGATAACGAAAATGGAACATTAATCCCCGGCTCTTATGCAGAAGTTGAGATACAAGTCGATAAAGATAAAGAAGGAGTTCTTGTTCCAACACAATCAATTGTCCCTGATATTTCCGGTGAATTGGTTTACTTATATAAAAGAGGAAAAGCTGTCCCAACAAATGTTAAAATTGGCCTTCGAACAAACACTGACGTCCAAATAATTGATGGACTAAATGAAGGGGACACTGTGATCACTTCTGCAATCATTCAAATGCGTCCCGGTGCCGACGTATCAATAAAAAATTTCAGATAAGAGATTATGAGTCTTTCTTCAGTCAGCATACGTCGACCTGTTTTAGCCTCTGTGATGTCAATCGCCATTGTGCTATTTGGTATTATTGGCTATTCCTATTTAGGAATCAGAGAATATCCTAGTGTCGATCCTCCAATTATAACGGTTTCGACTTCATACACCGGTGCAAATGCCGATGTAATAGAATCGCAAATTACAGAACCACTTGAAGAATC
>QZJX01000109.1 GCA_003599395.1 Ignavibacteriales bacterium
AACATTGCTAGATAAACAAGTACAGGAACATTCTGAATATTTTCAATGCTCACCACCTTCTTCTTTGGAATGAGAAGTGTTGCAACGACACCTATCATTACCACACCAAGAATTTTTTCAAACAACACTCCTTCGATTCTGCTTGCAACAATCGCACCTAAAATTGCTCCTGGTAATGTGAACAAACCCATTTTTAAACTTAGTTGAAAACGTGAATATTTCTCAGAGCGGAATGTATAAATAGCAACTATGCTTTGTACAAGCACCGCAATTCTATTAGTTCCGTTTGCGACTGTTCCGTCTAATCCCAAAAATATTAAAGCAGGTAGAGTTAAAGTGGAGCCACCGCCGGCCATTACATTAATAATACCCGAAATAACTCCGGCTGCAAATAAAATTCCGACACTTTCAAAATCATTCAACATTCGGCACCCTAAACAATTCTTAAAAGAATTCGATAATTAACTTAAATGGAAGACTTGTAAGTCTTGATCACTCTTGTTATTTTATTTCCCGAACAAATCCGACAAACAAATGACAAATCAAAATAATAATTCCGAAAAAACAATTAACCTAAATTCATTCTTAGAATTTTGCAATCATCTTAATGAAATAATAATTATCACGGACAACAAAGATTTAATAGTCTTTACAAATGAAGCATTCAAAAAACATTTCGGATTTTCCGAACAACAAATTAAGGATAAAAACATTGATAATCTTTTCCTTAATAAGCAGAAAGATATTTCGGACGGTAAAATATCCACAGCTACTATGGTTGATAAGAACGGTGTGGAGTTTAAATGTGAACTAAAATCAGTGACTCATACCTCTAATGAAAACCTAGAGTATAAGTTTTTTTTCGTAAATGACTTGCGTGAAAAAATAGAACAAAAACGTGAGCTAAAAGAATATGAAGATAGATTTCAAACCTTGTTTTTAGAGATTAAAGATGCAATTTATGAAAGCACTCCCGATGGAACATTGGTCGATATGAATCCTTCCGGTGTTGAACTTTTTGGCTATAGTTCAAAAGAAGAAATGCTTAAAGCTAATATTGCCGAAGAATTGTATCTAAATCCATATGATAGAACTAAGTTCAAAAATCAACTTGAACGAGAAGGATATGTAAAAGATTATGAAATAGGTGTTCGTCGAAAGGATGGAACAATTGCGACAGTTTTAGAAACAGCATTCACAGTTAAAGATGCCGAAGGCAAAATTAAATCCTACCGTGGTATTTTGCGTGATATAACTGCCGCAAAAAATTATGAGGCAAAACTTCGCAAATATATAAATGAGCTTGGCCAAGTAAATAAACAGCTTATTAAATCCGAAGAGGAATTAAAGAATCTTAATGCCGCAAAGGATAAATTCTTTTCAATCCTTGCACATGATTTGAGAAGCCCCTTCACTTCGCTGATAGGTTATTCGGAATTTTTAATTGATGATATAGAAGAACTTTCTAAAGAAGAGATTAAATCATTTGCGGGAAACATTAATGAATCGGCACAAGTAGTTTTTAATCTGCTCGAAAACTTATTACAATGGTCTCGTGTACAAACAGGAAGGATTAAGATAGATCCGGAAATATATGATATTTCACAATTAGCTGATTCTACTATAAACTTACTAAAGAATAATGCGCTCAAAAAAAGTATTAAAGTCATCAATAATATCCCGCAAAGAACTTTGGTTTACTCGGATGTTCAAACTATCAGTTCGGTAATGCAGAACTTGCTTTCCAACGCAATTAAATTTACTCCTAAAGAAGGCAAAATTGAGCTCGGCTGTATCACAGCTCATGAAAAAATTGATCTCTTTGTGGCAGATACAGGTGTTGGCATAAAAGAGGAAGATAAAGCAAAACTTTTTAGGATGGATCAACATCTAACAACTGCCGGGACTGAAAAGGAAGAAGGCTCAGGTTTGGGTTTAATTCTTTGTAAAGAATTAGTCGAGAAAAATAAAGGATCAATCTGGGTCGAATCCGAACTTGGAAAAGGAAGTACATTCTACTTTAGACTTCCCACACAAGGTTAATTCAATTTTACATGTGCTAATTTTTTAGCAATGGCGTTATCCAAAAAGGTTGGTATTACAGCGTTTCTTGTTTTCAACAATGCGTTTGGGTCTTCCGCTAAACTTAACATCGATAAATATTTTGCCTCGCCATATTTGCTCACAACTTGTTCTTTTCTTTCAGGTTTATGCAAATGATGAAGCATGCTCGGCGGATCGGCTTCGGGATGAAACTGTAACCCGACTATCTCTTCCGAGATTCTTACTCCCATCAATGCACGTTCATAATCAACATGCGGACGTTCTTTTTCTATTGCGATAATCCTGGCACCGAGATTTTTTAATACATCTTGATTCGGTTGAATAACTTGGTATTCTCTAAAATCAGCGCCGTAAAATACAACTCCAAGTTTATTGAAAATCTTCTCATTTAAACCAGCTTCGGTTTTATGAATAGGCATGATACCGAATGATGTAGAATTTCTCTTTTTCACTTCAGCAAATCCATAATGTCTTGCCATTAGCTGGAATGAATGACAAATGAATAGAACATGTTTCTTTCTTTCTTCGGACTTATTAAACGAATCAATGCTTGATAATAAATTGAAATAAGACTTTTCCCAAACACTTCCCTCACCTTCGAACGGGCTTCCGGGACCACCTGATGAAATGTAGATATCATAATCTAATTCGGCGATTTCATTTTTTGATCTCACATCAAACAAATCATAATTAATTTTTAGATTAGCATTTCTTTCATCAGCTTCTTTAATCAAATCCTTAAGGCATCTAATTCCTTGATTTTCTTCACCGTTGTAAAGATCTAATATCGCAATTTTTAATTCTATCATTATCTCGAAATATTTTAAAATTGAAAGCGAAAATATACTCAATATCTGAGTTATTTTTATTAATTTCTCGTGTTATGAAGAAGTTAGATTTCAAACCTCACAAATCAAAGGATGATTTCAGAAAAAATTATAAACTGCATGACTTAGCGGAAAATCATGGAAAAAATTTATTAACCCAGTGGGGCATAGACTTTGAGGAATTTGGGAAGGATAAACGATTCGAAAAACTTTGGGAAAAAGGAGAAGACAAACCCGATTTGATAATTAACATTGGTGAACAGAAATTTTTATTGGATTGGAAAAGCAAACATAAATCAAAGTGGATATTAAACAAAAGAGCTTATGATTCATACATTAATTGGTCAAATAAATTTTCTACAAAAGTGATAATCGCATTTTTTGTGTTTGATGAAAATAACAAATTAAGTGAAAGAAAATTTGCGGTTATAAATAAACACCCGGTTAAAGAGAATACCGAAAAGCAATGGGATAAAAATTCAACTATTGAGTTTTCAGATGAACTTCCGGATTTTACCAAATCAAATCTTGTAAATCAATTATTGTAAATGGAAAGAACAGAGATAGAAGATATTTTTCGTAATTCAAATGATAATGACGAATTGTTTGATGCTTTTCAATTCGCATTAAAATCTAATATTAATGAAATCGAGTTATATAAAATTTTACTTGCAAATCCGGCATTATCAGAAGATGAAATCTGCATGTACACCGATAAAATTGCAAAAGAATTTAAACAGCATTCATATTCAGTTTTTATGTGGACTGCAAAATTATTTGAACCGCTAACATATAAAATAGAATCACTCGAAAAATCTTTTTATTATTTTAGAAAAGCCGCGCAAAATAATCCCACAAATTATATTCCGTATATCGAAGCTATGAATCTATTCAACTACGAAATTGAAATGGAATTAAACGCTCATATAATTAAGTTTGTTGAAGATTCCGTACGTCATGTAAACAGGAAAAGCAAGGTATATTTAAAATTGGCAGAGCATTACAAACTTGTGGAAAACTTTGAACTTCAGAAGAAATATGAATTGTTAGCTCAAAAATCCAAAGAGCGTGAGTGATTAGTAGTAATAACCAATCGTAAAATAGAAATGTGTTTCTCCCCAGCTTAATACATTTTTAGGAAGAGCATTTTTAATTAGAAAACTTCTTCCAACTGAAAACTCCGCCGGTCCAATCGGAGTATCAATAGCAATTGTGCCGCCAATTCCATGGCGTAAATCTTTAAACCGTATATTTTCTTGTTGCGCCCATATTGACCCAAGATCATACCTTGCTTTAAAGTATGTATCGAAGAAAAATTTAACCGGAAGCTTATAACGGTATTCCAGCGATGAAATTAATATTTGTCTGCCTCGATATTCATATTCACGATAACCAAAAAATGAATTTTGTCCGCCGAAGGAAAATTGCTGGCTTAGCGGAAGTGTTTCGTCCCCATAACCAAATTTCAATCTGAGGTTTAAATTGTGGTCGTCGGTGAAAGCAAAATAACTGTTATAATCCAAGTAAAGTTTTGAATAGCCTATATCACCGCCAAAAGCTGTTTGTGCTGTTTCATAAAATCCGTTAAAATAAATTCCCTCTGTTGGGAAAGGATATCTGTTTTGTGAATCAATTGACAGCTCAAATTTTAATGCTGCTATATTGGTTGTGTATTCATCGCTCGATGCAAATTGTTCAATCGCTTTTATATTATCTTGTTGATATCTTGCTTCGACAATTATATTGCCGAATTTTTGGAATTGAGTTCCTATACCGATTGAGCCGCCAATATATGACTGCGAATACTCACCAAGTTTTGTTCTTACAAATCTCTTTTCAGTGCTTGTTGAGTCGTCCATATATGTGTTTATATCAATCGAATTATAAAATGCTTGAATTTTATAAGTAAAGTACGTATTAAAAATTCTATTGGCACGAAGTTCAAGAGCGGCAAATTGATTTCTTATTCCACCTGTAAAAATTGCTCCAAGTTCAGTTCCGGTTCCTAGTAAATTTTCCTCCCTTATGTCGAAGGATGGTTGTGTAAAATATTCGTTATCCAATCTTAGTCCGAATCGGAATAATAGTGATGGTTTTTCTTTTACTTCTACCGTCAAAATATTTTGATTTTCTTTTTGTTCAATCCTTAGTTCAATATTTTCGAATAGCCCGGTACTTCTTAAATTAGTTAATCCTTGTTCTACTTCTCCCCTCACAAAGATATCTCCTTCACTAAAGGGTAATTCTCTTAATATAATTTCGTCATTGGTCTTTTCATTACCGTGAACAATAAGTCTATCGATTGTCTGTTCATCAACATTTATTCGAAGAACGTTATCCTCAAATAAATAATCTGCTATTCTAACAAGTGAGTATCCTTCCGTTCTATAATGTCTAAGGATATTTAGAAAAGTTTCGAGAATTTTTTTACTGTTGAACGGTTTACCACGTAAATTCATAGACTTTGCAACAACCGAATCTGCATCTATTAATTTGGCTCCGGAAATAATAATATTCTCAACAACCGGATTCACTTCAAAACTTATTATGAGCTTAGATGATAACGAATCAATTTCTGCCGAGAGTGATTTGAAGTCATCAAGAGCAGGATAGCTTATAATAATTTTAATTAATTCCTTTTCGGAAATGTTTTGTCCATCAATTATTTGTTCATCTAAGTAATTTTTTAAATCGACATTTTCACAAACAATCTCCAAATTAGAGTAAAGCACTTCATCAATATCGATTTTTGAGAGAGTGAGTGATTCTATATTTTCTTTTAATATATTTGTCGATTCTCTGGATGATTGATAACCGGAATCTATCAACTTTCTTAAATCGGTAAAATCATTGTTCTTCCGATGATTAATATCAGGACGAATTATAACATCAGCATTTTTTAGATGTTCATCATTAATTAATCTCATCGGAATACTGACCAATTGATCGGCAATTTCCCAAGGATACTTAAGTTCTTCCGAAGTTCTTAATGGACTTGTTACATCAACCGCGACTATATAATCGGCATTAGTTTGTGAAGCAATTTCGACCGGTACATTTGCCACTAAACCACCATCAACCAAAATTAAACTATCAACCCGGACCGGTTCCAATACTAAAGATACACTTGAACTCGCTCTCATCGCAGCGCCGAGTGTTCCCTTACTCAACACATGTGGTTCCCCTGTTATAAGATTTGTACTAACAGCTTTAAATGGATATAAAAACTCATCAAAGTTGTAAACTGTATTCAACGGAGCATTTAGACTTAATAAATTAAGATAATTTGAAACACGTTGACCTGTATTAATTGCGGTGGGAATAACCGGTTCAAAACCATCCAATCTGATTGCAAAAATAGCTTTATCTTCAGTTACTTTTTGATCCAAGAAAAGTTCTCTTCTATTAGTTTCTTCTAACGAGAAAAAATCTATCCATGGGGCAGTTATAACAAGCGAATCGAGTTCATCGAGTGAATAACCTGCTGCATATAATCCACCCACAATACTGCCCATACTCGTTCCTATAATTTGGTCGAATTCAATACCGGATTCAGTAAGAGCTTTTAACACACCAAGTTGAGCAATTCCACGCGCACCGCCGCCACTTAAAGCCAATGCAACACGAGGATTATATTCAGAACGAAACGATGATAATTCGAAGGGGAGAGTTTGTTTAATTAGTTTTAGATCGAGTTCTTTTGATGTTTGAGCAAAAAATAAAGAAGGCAGTATTAAACATAAAACCAGAAATGTCGTCTTCTTAAACATTTGTTAACCCGATCTAAAACCAACATACAATTTAGAATTTTTTAGTCTTCTTTTTTGATTGTCTTGTAGCTTCCTTTTGTAACTTCTGTTGTTTCTCGGCAGCTTCCATCATCCTCGCCATAAATCCACCGCCTTTTTTCTTAGGATCTTTTACCGGAACTAATTCTTCATCTGTCTTATGATTATTTATATAGTACTGTTGAGCAATTGAGAATAAGTTGAACATGAAGTAGTAAAGATTAAGTCCCGAAGGAAAACTCATAAACAATACAGTAAACATAACCGGCATAATATAAACTAAGGCTTTTTGGCTCGGATCCTTAATTGACATTTTCTGCTGGAGAAACATAGTTATACCAAGAAGAAGAGCAAGTCCACTGATCTTGTCTACTCCAAACAAAGGAATCGTAAACGGAAGTGTGGCAATTATATCCGGTGATGACAGATTTGTTATCCACAAAATAAAAGGTTCTTCTCTAATTTCAATCGTAACATTAAAGAAAGTAAACAATGCAAATAAAATCGGCATTTGAAGCAGCATAGGTAAACAACCTCCGGCGGGATTTATGCCATAGGTTGAATACAACTTCATTGTTTCCTTCTGCACTTTTTGCTGATCATCGGGATATTTTTCTTTCAATTCTTTAATCTTTGGTTGAAGCATTGACATTCGCTTCATCGATTTATAACTTTGTTTGGTAAGCGGGTACAATGCTATTTTGATAATAATTGTAAACACAATTATTACAAACCCATAATTCGGTATAAAGTTATGCAAGAATAAAAACAGAGGAAGAATAATATATTCAGAAATTGGTCTTAGTAATTGTAACCCGAAAATACTTCCGAAGTCATACATCGCATCGAAGTTACGATTATATGAATGCAATAAACTATAATCCATGGGACCAATGTAAAGTAAGAATGAATCCTTTTGATGTTTCTGATTTTTGAATGGGATTTTTAAAGTGGCGCTATAATACTCTCGTGCACCATACTTTGTGTTGACATGAGTTCCTTCAAAATAAGCACCGCCATCAGAATTAGGTTTTTCAGGGGCAATTATAATACCGAAGTATTTATTTTTAACACCAATCCAATCAACAGAACCGGAGATATCTTTTGTTAATTTTTCTCCTTCACTGGTAGCATCAACAATTACTTGTTCACCACCTGAAAATGCAGAGGCATTGCTATAATTTGCTTCATCTACAGAATTTTGTTCAACGAAATTAATTCCATTTTCCCACATCAAATCATAAGTGTAACTGCTGACTATGTCATCTAGATTTATTAATTCAATATCAACAGCCGCAGAATATTTATCTCCGTAAAAAGTAAAAGATTTTATAATTTCTCTTCCTTCACCCAAGGAGTATGTGTACTTTAGAGTTAATGAATCATTTTCGGAAATTTCATATTGATTTCCGCTAAGGGAGGCAGTAAACGGTAAATTCTTTGTATTAATAAGCTGTCCGCTTTTAGTAACAAACAATAAATTAAAATCGCCGCCTTCTGTTTGATTTACAAGCTGAACATGTTTATCGTAAAAATTGTCTTCAGGTATATCTCTATGATACCAAGTAGCATAATTTTTTAAGTAGAATTTTCTAATTCGTCCGCCGCTGCTAGTTAATTCAGCTTTAAAAAGATTGTTATCAATTGTTATTACTTGTTCCGGGATTATAACTTCGGGAGTAAGTATTTCATTATTTACTTCTTGTTCAGATTCATCGGATAGAACTGATTCGCTTTGCTGTTTATTAATTATGCTTGTAGTATCCGGTGTAGTAGCGGTTTGGGGTTGAGGTTCGGGTGCATTAAAATATAACCATACGACTAAAATGATACCTATTAAAACAAAAGCAGCTGTTGTTTGTTTATCCATTATATTTCCAAATTTTATTCAATGGGATCATAGCCCCCTTTATTAAAGGGATTACATCTTAAAATTCTCCAAACAGATTTTGCGCCTCCCTTAATAACACCATATTTTCTAAATGCTTGAACCGAATATTCCGAACATGTCGGGTAAAATCTGCATGAAGGCGGGAATAAAGGAGAAATAAATTTTTGGTAAAGCTTAATCAGATATATAAAAATATTACGCATCTATATTCAAACGACCTTAATTCTGCCAACCAACTCGATAAACGAAGGCATAATATCTTTTAGATGAATCGTTTTTTCAGTTCTTTCATTAAAATTATTTGGTGAAAAAACAATCAGTAAATTACCTTGATCCAAATTCAAAGCCTGGTACAACAAATTTTTATTCAATCTGAAAGATTCTCTTAAAAGTCTTTTTACTCTATTACGCCAGACGGCTTTTCCCGCCCTCTTATGAACAGCAAACGCAGCCTTAATTAAGCCGCGTTCGTTTGTTTTATCGAAAAAGTATGTTGCTTTTAATTTTTTATCGGAAGAGTAAACAGTAGTACCAAAGCTATAAACCTTTTCAAAATCATTTTTTCGTTTGATGCGTTCTGATTTTGAAAACCCTTGATTCTTCACATTTTTATTCGTCGCTAACTGTTAATTTTTTTCTTCCTTTTGCTCTTCTTCTCGAAAGAACTTTTCTACCGTTTTTGGTAGCCATTCTTTCACGAAATCCGTGCTTATTTTTACGCTTTCTGTTGCTTGGTTGAAATGTTCTTTTCATTACAATATACCTTTATTAAAATATAACTTTTCAAAAGAACCGAAAAATATGGAAATATTAAATTATTTACAAGGAAGGAGTTAGGCAAAAATAGTAGGGCGAAAGTTTACCGGCTGCCACCAGCCAAGAGACAACCGATGCTCCCGCCCTCTCAGTAACGAACCAGACGTTTGTTCGAATTTTTTGTTTTTACGTCTTAAAAATGAGGGTGCATTTTCTCTATACTGTTCAACCGATGTGCCATCTTAAAATGTCTAAAAATGGGGAATTTTCTAACTTTTTAATGAATTATTAATGTCTCATTTTGAGGATTTTGGGCTACTGTTTCAAAATTTGACACAAATTTAAACTTGTGGGTCTAGTACAGTGAGATTAAGATGAGGTAGGTGGTAACTTCATAGAAAAATTATAACCCATTAAGATCTTCTATTTTACCAACATCCTGCCAGAATGAATAATTGTGCAGATATCCTTTTATTAGCTCATGCTTCGAAGCGGTTAAATAGACCTCTATAATTGAGAAAACATCTTTATTAGGAAAGAAATCGAATATTTTGGGGCTCATAATTTGAATTCCGCTAAACGCAAATTGATTTAGATTATTTCGTCTTCGTGAGATTATCTTCTCATTTTTATTAACATTTTCCCATCCGCATAAAATCATATCGTTATCAAATAAAAAATACCTCGAGCTTTTTCTATTTCTAACTGCTACGGTTGCAAGAGAGTTATTTTTTATGTGGATATTATAAAGTTCTCTTAGATCTATGTCAGAGACAATATCAACGTTATGCACAAGGAAAGGTTGATCATCGAAAAACCACTTTGCTTTTTTAAGCCCGCCACCGGTATCCAATAACTTATCACGTTCATCAGAAATAACAATTTTTGCTTTGAATTTTTTCTCATTTACAAACTGAATTACTTGATCAGCAAAATGATGCACGTTAATTATTATTTTATCAATTTCATTTTCGATTAAGCGGTTGATTGTAATTTCAAGTAGAGATTTCCCTTTTACTTCAACTAATGCTTTTGGTTTATCATTAGTTAACGGGCGAAGGCGAGTTCCTAAACCGGCAGCAAAAATCATTGCTTTCATAACTCATCTCGTTTTTTTAACTCTGTATGTTTAACATCAACTTGAAGATTTGGTTTGGTGAAAAAGTATTTTGCAGTTTTTTCGGCACAATAAACCGAACGATGTTGTCCACCGGTACAGCCGAAATTTATCATAAGATTTTTAAACCCGCGTTCTTGATATTCTTTTACGGTTGGTAAAATTAATTTCCATACATTTTTTAAATACTTATCAACATCAGATTTTTCTTCTAAGAATTTTATAACCGCATCATCCTTACCGGTTAATAATTTATACTCGTCATATCGTCCCGGATTATTTAATCCACGACAATCGAAAACAAATCCTCCTCCATTACCAGAAGTATCTTGAGGTATACCTTGCTTATACGAAAAACTTGTTATTATTATTTTGAGTCTATCGTTTTTTTCTTCTCTAAATTTTTTTCGGATTTCCGAGTTAATTATTCCGGCGATTGCAAAAAATAATTCATCACAGTTAATTGTCACTTTTTGATTTTCGATAAGCCATTCAAGATTATCTATTGCATGAGGAATACTTTTTAGGAAATGATCTTTCCTTTCATAGAAACCTCGAAAACCATAAGCGCCGAGTGTCTGAAGTATGCGAACTAAAACAAATCCATAATAATATTTTATAAACTCGTCTGTGTTTACTTGAATGTCCTTTTGCAATTCATTTAAATAATAGTTTAGAAGTTCTTCTCTTTGATCAAATGTGAGATTTGCTCGCGCACTCCAAAGCAATGAGGCGACATCGTATTGAAGAGCACCTTTTCTTCCGCCTTGAAAATCTATAAAATAAAGTTGATTGTCCTTTATCATAATGTTGCGTGATTGAAAATCTCTGTACATAAAATAGTCTGCATTAACTCCGCTTAAATATTTTGCTAGTACTTTAAAATCATTTTCTAATTTTTGTTCATCGAACTGAATGTCTGCCAATTTCAGAAAATAATACTTGAAGTAGTTCAAATCCCACAAAATTGACTGCTCATCAAATTTATCGCGCGGATAACAAACCGAATAGTCTAAATCTTTTCCGGCTTCTATTTGAAAATTTAAAAGTGTACGCAACGCTTGTTGATAATATTCTTTAACAGTTTTTGTAAATCCTTCTTGATTTAACAAATCAAACAAAGTTTGATTCCCCAAATCTTCAATTAGATATAAATTCTCGTTTAAGTCTTCCGCTAAAACTTGCGGAACTGGTAAGTTTTTTGTGAAAAAGTGTTTAGCAAAGGTTATAAATGCTCTGTTTTCGGCTTTATCTTTGTTTAAAGCTGCTATTGCCGATGCTGTTTTCCCGGTTATTCTAAAATATTTCCGGTTTGAACCTGATTGCGGAAGCGGAACTATCGTAATAGCATTTTCGATTGACCATGATTTGAAAAGTCGATTTATATTTTCTTTTAAAATTGGATTCATAAGGATGTCTATTGTTCCGGTTAATTTATACAATAATTTTGAAAAATGAATTGATAGATATTACCCCGCAAGCATTTAATTTGCTAACGGGGCTTAGAAGAATTTTTCGGATTATCTTATTAACAGCATTTTCTTTGTGTCGGTAATGTTACCAATTTCTAATTTATAAAAGTAAATTCCGCTCGAAAAATCTCCAGCAGCAAATTGAATTTCATGAGTTCCTGACTGTAGCTTTTGGTTTACCAATACTGTCACCTTTTTACCGAGAACATCATAAACTACAAGTTTTGTGTTTAACGTTTCACCTTTAATGTCCATTGGTATTGAGAACTTTATTGTTGTCGTTGGATTAAATGGATTAGGATAATTTTGATACAATTGAAAATTTATAGCGAGATTTTCATCGTTATCTTCCACACCTGTGAGAGGTTCACTTTTGAAAATTCCCTCACCGGTAACTGCAAAAATATTGTTAGATGAATTTGCGACTAAAGAATAAACTCCAAGGTGAGTCAACCCTTCATTCATATCCTTAAACCAAGTTCCGTTTGGGAAGCCGGATACGAATACACCGCTTTGGCCTGTCCCAATAATTAAATTGTCCTGGTAATCTGTTGTCATCGAATGAACCCAGCCATTACCACCACCATCATGAACCTGACTCCAATTTAATCCATAGTCGGTTGACATATAAAGTCCGTCTCCGGTTCCAGCAAAATATTTTTCATTAGAAGTTTCTAACAATGCAAGAATTGGAGCACTAGTTGTTTGCGGAAGTCCCAAACTTGATTTCGTCCAACCATCACCATAATTATTAGAGAAATATATTTCACCAAGATTATTACCTAGCATTATTTGTCCGTGTAAATCAGCAGCTAAAGTATTTGGAATTCCTGATAGACCATTATTTACACCAACCCAATTTACTCCATTATCAACCGATCTTATGACGCCGTAATTTGGAGCGACTGCAAAAATATATCCATTCGACGCGACTGTAATTTCTCTAATTTGATTAAATGTAAGACCGGTTTCAAGTTTAACCCAGTTCTCCGCATTATCTGTTGATTTAAATATTCCATCCCAAGTACCTACGAATATTTCGTTTGATGAATTTACTGCGACAGTCCACGCTTCCAAATTAGTAAGACCATTATTTTTTTGAACCCACAACCCACCGGCGTTTGTAGATACAAAGATCCCATCACCGCGTGTTGCAAGAAAGAGAACATCATTAGAATTAATAGCCAGATCGTTTGGATTAAAACTTGTCATCCCATTATTAACAGGCACCCAGAAATCTGTTTGTGCTAAAATATTGGTTGTGAATAAAACGATAAGGATGACAAAAAGACATTGTTTGAGGTTGAGATGGATATTCATTTGATGCCTCCTATGTGGAGATAGAATTTTACTAATTGTTAATAGGTTAGTTTGTTGTGATTCCTTTAAGGCAAAGTTTATATAGAAACACTCTTATACAAAGAGTGATAAATTCAACGTTGAGATTTTGGAAAGAATCCTAAGGAATTATAAGTAAATTAATTTTTATTTTCTATGCGTTAAATTGCTTTTGATTAGAGGGCAAATTAGATATGTGGATAATGTATCTTTTCTAAATTTTCAATTTGCTGTAGGGACAATTCATGAATTGTCCCTACAAAAAATTACAAGACTGATTCAAGTCTTCTTACTTCTTCTGTACTTAAAACAAAGTCATGTGCGGACATAACTTCTTCTGCTTGTCTTGCATTTCTTGCCCCGACAATTGCCGCGGTTACTGCTTCATGCTTCAACGTCCATGCAATTGCAACTTCTCCTACATGACGATTATGGTCTGACGCAATTTGTTTCATTTCTTCAACAAGTTTCAAATTTTTGCTGAGACTAGGTTCTGTAAAATCGCGTGAATTTTTTCTCCAATCATCATCTGGTAATTGTTCGATTTTATCACGATTATATTTTCCGGTTAAAATCCCTGATCCCATCGGGGAATAAATAATGGTTCCGATATTTTGTTTTTTAACGTAAGGAAGAATTTCTTCCTCAATATCTCGGCTTATTAAACTATACTTTGGTTGAAGTGAAGTAATTGGTGCAATAGATTCTGCAATTTTCATTTGCTCAACATTAAAATTAGAAACACCAATGTGTTTTACTTTCCCTTCTTCCTTTAATCTTGCCATCATTTCCCAAGCCGGTTTAATTTTTTCAGTATCGTCTTCGGGCGGCCAATGAATCTGATACAAATCAATTGTATCGGTTTGTAACCTTCTTAAACTATCTTCGCATTCTTTTCTGATGGAGTCCGGGTCGTGATTTTTTCTAACGTGTCCATTATTATCCCATATTAGAGAACACTTTGTAAATACATAAGGTTTATTGCCACCATACTCTTTAACTGCCTTGGTCACAATTTCTTCAGAATGTCCGACTCCATAAACAGCGGCTGTATCAATCCAATTAATTCCCATATCTAATGCTTTATGAATTGCTTCAATGGATTCTTTATCATCTTGACCTCCCCAACCAAAATCCCAACCTGCACCGCCGATTGCCCATGCACCGAACCCTATTAGAGTAATTTCTAAATTGGAATTGCCTAATTTTCTTATTTCCATTTTATCTCCGTATTAGTTCAACATTACTTTAGTGTAACAACTTTTTCAACCGATTTCAATAGTTCATCGCCTCTAACAAGTTGAATAACTTTTTGAATATCGTCATAGAGTAATCTATCTTTTTTCAACGGTTTAACCTGTGTTCTGATTTTTTTATAAAGCACTTGTGTACCTTTACCGGGTTTTAACGGTTTCAAAAATTCAATCCCCTGTGCAGCAGTTAGATACTCAATTGCAATAACGGTTTCAACATTTTTTAATATTTCGTAACACTTTCTTGCGGCAATTGATCCCATCGAGTTATGATCTTCTTGATTTGCCGAGGTTGGAATAGAATCAACACTTGCGGGATGTGCTAATGTTTTATTTTCCGAAACGAGTGCAGCTGCAGTATATTGTGCAATCATTAACCCGGAATTTAATCCGCCATGTTCGGTTAAGAATCTCGGTAATTGACTGAGTGAACCGTTTACTAATCTTTCAATTCTTCTTTCGGAAACACTTGCTAATTCAGCTAAAGCAATTGACATGAAATCCATTGCAAGCGCCATCGGTTGTCCATGAAAATTTCCTCCTTCACGATGATCTCCTTGTTCAGGGAAAATTAACGGATTATCGTTAACCGAGTTTAATTCAATCTCAACTTTTGAACAGACGTAATCAATTGCATCACGTGATGCACCATGAATTTGTGGAATGCATCTTATCGAATATGAATCCTGCACGCGTGGATCATTTTTTAAATGTGATTTTCTTATCTCGCTTCCTTTAATTAATTCCAGCATATTTTTTGCAGTGGTAATTTGTCCGGGGAAAGGGCGAAGTTTATGTAGTCGTGGATCGTATGCTTTGTCCGTTGCTCTTAATGCTTCATGACTTAATGCAGCGCTTCCGTCGGTAAGCTTGTTAAGTTTTCTTGCACGATTACAAATCACCGAAGCAAATGCAGTCATCATTTGTGTCCCGTTGATTAGCGCTAGACCTTCTTTTGCCTTTAGTTTAACCGGCATTAATCCATGTTTTTTCAGAGCCGATTTTGATGATATTGTGTTTGTAAATTTATCTGTTTCTTCATCAACGTTTTTGAAGACTTGAACTTTACCTTTTCCAATCATGCCTAAGACAAGATGAGCAAGAGGAGCTAAATCACCGCTTGAACCGACCGAACCTTGAGATGGAATTACAGGAATTATATTCTTATTCATCATATCAATCAAAAGCTGTAAAGTTTCCAGACGAATGCCCGAATGTCCGGAAGCAAGCGCGTTTGCTCTAAGCAGCATCATTATTTTCACGATGAACGGAGGAAGGTTTTCACCAACTCCGGTTGCATGACTAACTATTAAATTTTCTTGAAGCTGATCATTCTCATCTTTTGAAATTTTTACATTGGCGAATTCACCGAATCCGGTAGTAACGCCGTAAACAACTTTATCCTCGGCAACCCAATTTTCAACTAGGGCGCGAGCTTTATTTACTTTTTTCTTCGCATCGTTTGTTAATTCTACGGTTGGATTTTCTTTTAAGAAGAAATCAATTTTCTCGAGTGTTAATGATTTGCCGTCGATTTTGATTTTCATTACTCAAACTCCATTAAAATTATTTGTTTTCTATCAAAACATAAGAAAAAAAGAAATCTGAACTCAT